>JBFJVZ010000014.1:0-38521 GCA_041623895.1 Pirellulaceae bacterium
ACATCAATGATGAAAATGCTTTAGAACAAGCTCAGTTGTCCGCTGCGATCAGTTGGCGGTGTGAACAAATCGCTGCGCAGTGGCTCGGGCTCGCTCGCCAATCCATACTTGCGTGTGAAAGCCGTGAATAGATCGGCGATGGAATCGGCGCGGACACCGGTTCCTCGCATCCGGCGGCCAAACTTGGTGTCGTTCAATTCACCGTCGCGAACTTCGCGAACCTTGGCGAGTACTTTGTCTTTGACCTCTGGGCGGACTCGTGTGAGCCAGTCGACGAAGACGTCTTCCACCGCCCCCGGTAAGCGCAACATCACGTAACCGGCCGAAGTCGCGCCCGCATCGGCGGCCGCTTTCAACAACTGCGGGATTTCATGGTCATTCAAGCCTGGAATCACGGGTGCAGTCATGATTCGCACAGGAACGCCGGCAGCGGACAGCGTGCTGATGGCTCGTAATCGGGCGGTTGGCGCACTGGTACGCGGCTCCAGAACATTAGCAAGCGAGGCATCAAGTGTGGTGATACTGATTGCCGCGTGAACCAGATCGTACTTGGCCATGGTAGCAAGGATATCGACGTCGCGCTGGATCAAGGCGTTCTTGGTAATGATGCTGATGGGATGTTTGCACTCGGCCAGCAACTCGAGCAGACCGCGGGTAATCTTTCGTTCTCGTTCCACCGGCTGGTAAGGGTCGGTGACACCGGACAGCATCATTGAATCGGCCCGCCAGGAGGGCTTGGCCAAGACATCCCGCAGCAGATCGACGGCGTGATCTTTGACAATGATCTTAGTTTCAAAATCCAGACCGGCCGACATACCCAAAAACTCGTGAGTCGGTCGTGCGTAGCAGTAACTGCAACCGTGTTCGCAGCCACGATAAGGATTCAGTGAATAACGAAAGGGAATATCGGGGCTCTTGTTCTCGGTAACGATCGACTTGGAATCGTCGCTCAAGAACTGGGTTTTCGGGCGGGCCGGCCCTTGGCTGGCGGCGTGCTCGACCGGATCGGGCTCAGCGCGCACGGTTTCAAATCGATTAGCGACTTGCCCCTGCGCGCCTCGTCCTCGGATGGGATTGTTCACGGTCTTCCTATGCTGCGATCAGGGACGTACGGTGCAATCGACGGACCCGGACGTCCATGCATGATTGAATGAGTAGTCGCAAGCTGATCTAATTCTAGGCAATTCGGCAATGGCCGTTGTTCTTTATTTACCGCAATCGTGGATTCGCCATGTACGTTGCCAGGTACGTTCGTTTTGCATCGTCAATCGCTCTGTTGATGGCGTCCCCTCTGTTAGCCGAAGAGCTAACGCTGGAGAATGTTACCGCGCCGGCGGCCAACTCCGCTGACGAGCCGCTTGCCGAGCAGTTTTCGCTTTCGGCCGCGGCGCGATTCCTGGACCAGTCGTCGCTGGATTGGACCGTTCGTCGGAAGTGCTTTACCTGCCACACCAACTACAGCTACTTGATGGCTCGGCCGACAATCAACGCGGAGGTGGTTGCTCACCAGCAAGTCCGCCGGGCTTTGGAAGAATTGGTGACGGATCGATGGAGCAAGCAGGGACCACGCTGGGATGCGGAAGTGGTCATGACTGCCGCTGTGTTGGCCATGAATGATACTGCCACGACCGGCAAGTTGGCTGAGACCACCAGGGCGGCGCTGAAACGAATGTGGACGTTACAAAGAGCTGACGGCGGATTTGATTGGCTCAAGTGCGGCTGGCCGCCGATGGAATCGGATGATGACTATGGGATCGCGATTGCGGCACTGGCCATCGGTGCGGCTCCGAATGATTACGCGGACAGCCACGAGGCGCAACAGGGCTTGCAGGGATTGAAAAAGTATTTGAAGGAGAACCCGCCGCCGACGCTGCATCATCAAGCGATGTTGTTGTGGGGCGAAAGCTACGGGTTGGAATTGCTGACCGACGAGCAGCGAAACGAATGTGTGGATGGCTTATTGGCCTCGCAAAAAGCGGACGGCGGCTGGGCACTTGCCAGTTTGGGCGATTGGAAACGTGGCGATGGTAAGAGCCAAGACACCCAAACCAGTGACGGGTACGCGACGGGACTGGCCGTGTTTGTTTTGCGCCGTCATGGTCTGGCCGCCGACGATCCCCGACTGAAAAAAGGCGTTGCGTGGTTGAAGGCGAATCAGCGCGCCAGTGGTCGCTGGTATACGCGCTCGTTGAACAAAGACTCCAAGCATTTCATTTCGCATGCAGGCACCGCGTTTGCAGTGATGGCGATTGCCGCCTGCGAGAACAAGTTTTAATTTTGATCGGTCATTCCGTCACCAAATTCCCGCTTCTTCTAGCTGCTTGGTTACTTTTCCCGCCCAATCTTGATTGGCCGCCGGCGATGCGGGGCTGGGGTGCAGGATCCGTGCGACGGTTAACTTCAGGTCTCCGGCAGCGACGGCGCGCTGCAAACATTTTGCGGCGTAGGCGCCGACGCCAACGGCAAACTCCGGTTGCAACGCGGAAAGCGTCATCTGAAGGTGGTTATCGCAGGCTTGATCCAGCGGCTCGCGCTGTGTTGCAGGAAGTTTGTCGGGCGTTCGATTGCGCGCCGATGCTTCCATGAAAACCAGCGGGCAATAATTCATCACAAAGTGTTCGGCGAAAAATGCCGCGGGTGTCTGAAAACGCTCCTGGAACAGTCCCCAAAGTCGGCGGCCACTGACTTCGCTTTTGGGACACTGGAAACCTTGCACCGGACGCTTGGGGTGTTCGCTGGCCGGCCGCTGCACAGGCAGTTCGATACCCAGCCAATCGCGAACAGCAGCGATTTCACCAAACGGCACGCCGGTTTGCGCCATGCCCCACGGTCCCGGGTTCATTCCCAACAGCACAACACGTGCGCCGGAGTCGTTTGCCAGGTTCAGGTACGCCTGGTGTGCCTGCCACGCATAGTTCAGCGGGTTGTACACATGGGTCACGGGATCGTCAAAAACGAGTGCGTCCACAGCCTTGCTCAATTGCTGCGCCGCCCCGATTAATTGATCTCGAACACCGTTGGCGGCGACCTTCATCTGTCACTTTCCTTCGTCGGCGTAGGCGTACTGGGCGGTTCAGTTTTTTTCGCTGTCACTGACCTTGCCGCGAGGGCCTCAGGCGATTGCCGCAGAATCATGATTTTTTGCCAGATCTTACGGCTCAAGCCGGTCGAAAGATGTTCGACTTCGCTGACTGCCGCCACGGCGACCGCGTCGTCGAACTTTCGCACGTACAACGCCGCGATCTTGCCGGTCAGCGACAACATTTCGCTGCAGTAATCGAGATAGCGATTCAGTTGCCCCGGAGTCATCGATGATTTGGGCGAATTCTTGGTGGCTTCCCAGTCGCCGCCGAGGACGCGTTCGGGATCTTTGGTCAGCTGATGCATGTCGATGATGTGAGCGACGGCTCGCAATTCGTGTACGGCTTCTAATGCTCGGCGGCGTTTGATTCGTGTTTCCAAACTGATCAAAAAGTAGATCGCCGCGCAGATAAAGATCGCTTCGTTCACACCGGCCTCAAATGTCTGAATGAAATCCATCACCGTCAGCTCGGCGTCGTCAACATTTGAATTCAATGCTGCCGCCGCTAAGGCGATCACGATCAGCAACATCGAAGCGGCCAAGAACAATCCGACCGCGCGAATCCAGAAGGTCGGGCGTTCAATCCAAGCCGAACGCTTCGCCGCCTGCTGGGCAATCACCAATAGCTGACCGCATAACCGAGCCAGACCCGAATCGGGGAAACGGTCTTGAATGCGCCGCTGCAATCGATCGACCGTTGCAATGATCTCGCTGTCTTTCAAGTACAGCGTTTCGGCAAAATCGTCTGGGTCTGCCGACTGGTGCTGTGCAGGGTTCATCGCTGTGTTGACACCGTCATGAATCTGTTCCAAGTCGAAGTTTTAAACTGCCAGGTATTCTTCTATGGCATCGAGCATGACATCTCGGGGCGCTGCGGCTGACGTCCAGCGACGAAAACACTCCGCAAGCATTGCCACCCGGCGCGCCTCGTAGGAAACCACCTGGTATCCCAACGACTGAATTCCGGGCAAATCCGGGTGCCCTAGTGAAAAATCGATCACCAATATTGACTCATCGCCCGTCGGCCAATGATTCACATCAAGCGGCGTGGGCTCGTCGTTGCCTTGCTGAATCACGATAACATCGGCATCAACTATTTTTTCTAGATCACGCGGTACTTTTTTGATCGTACCCTCCAGCAGACTCGTGCGCCAAACCGCTTGCGACGGTATCTCGCCGGCAACATAGGTCCTTTCAATGTCACGCTGTAAGAGTGCGGCATGTTCGTTGATTCTTGTCTTCGTCCATGCTCGCTGAGCGGCGAATCTGAGCAACGGTCCGTCAACTTCGTCACGAAACAGACAGTCGGTGTAATCCGCCTGGTCATCGGGCTGATCACTGCGCCAACCGCCAATCGATTTGGCGAGCGATTCGTCAATCAGCACACCGCGGACACCTAACGCCTCTAAGCCGTCGAGTGCTGTGGTTAACTGAGTTGGGGAAACGTCAAAGGAAAAAACTCGCCACTCCAGTCCCATCGATTCCAACGCCCGCTCGAGCGCGAACTGCGACGGGTTTCCCGCGATCGGATGGCCGATGACAGCGATGACTGGTTCGGTATTCCCGTCCATGACGATGACCGGATGTGATCGCAGGTGGGTGAATGTTAAATAATCGATGCCGATGTCCTATGAGCCTAAATGCTGGTCGAGATTTCGTCGAGCGGCGATCGGTCTAATCTCGCCAATCGACCGATTGGACACTTGGGACAAGAATTATTCGTGAAGAAACTGTCCTTCCGGGCTCTTCTGCCAATAATGGAGTTCGTCCGGCGAATCACGTGTGGATACAATGCTGTTGGAAAGGGGTCCGCTACCAATAGTGCCAAGCACCCTATCGGCCGTACCGGCTATGGGTGCCGGACCCCTTTTCCACTGCTCACGTTTTTGTAGGAGAATTTGTGGCCAAAGGTGATCATTTTTTTGTTTGGCGCACGCATCTTGGTGTTCCCTTTCAACACCATGGCGTCGATCTTGGCGACGGCAGCGTCGTTCACTTCACCGACGGTGATGGTGGTGTTGCCGGTCCCGGCCAAGGATCGGCAAGCTTCGTGATCCAGCGGACGCCGGTCCAGGTCGTTACGCGCGACTGGCGCGACACGATTCATGTGATCCGCTATCAGCAGTCACTCGATTCGGATGTTGTCGTCCAGAGGGCTCTCAGCCAGGTTGGTCGTCGTGGTTATCACCTGATTTTCGACAACTGCGAACACTTTGCGGCCTGGTGCGTGATCGGCCGCGAAGAAAGCCGGCAAGTTGATGTGGCGCGCGAACGCGTCAGCGCGGCAAGTGTCAAAGCGATGGCCGCGGGAAGTTTGTCGTTGGCTTCGCGAATCGGCGTCAAGCGAGCGCTTCGCGGGGCCTCACCATGGATTCTGGTTGCCGATGTTGTGCAGTGGGCAACTGAGGCTGGCGGACACCATCTCGGACTGACCGATCCCGAGCAACGACGGCAAGCAGGTCGAGCCGTTGGTGGTATGACAGCGATTGGAATTGGCGCCGTCGGTGGTCCGATCGGCGTCGCAGTGGCAGGCAGCATCTGGGCGATTGGCGAAGTCGCCGGTGAAGTCAGCCGCGGCGCCTACGAGAAGCTACGCGGCGGTCGTATGAGCTAGGGTTGGATTGGCAACCATCCAAGCAGGCGCAGCGAAAGCCGTCGCCAAGACGCTCGGTCTGAACACTGACTGTCGAGGATACTTCACGCCAACGTACCCGCATTTGTTGATAATATTCCGGTGCGATTTTGCTACAGCTTTGCCGCTCTTCTGATTCTCTTGTCAGTTGTTCCCGCGACCGGTCAAGAAAGCACGGTTCCAATCATCACCCGGAAAGTCGACTTTAAGTACGAGTACATCCACTCATCCGAGGAAAGCAGAAAAAAGGCGATCGATGTGTTCCGCCGATCGGTTAATGAGCGGGATAAGTTGAGTTTCGTAAAAGCAGATTTTCTTTATCGTGTGTGCTTTGTGCGAAACGGAATCGTGCAGCAGCCCGCCTACCACCGGTCGTCACCATCTTGAATTCACAGCCGCTAGAATCGCGCACCAGGGACTGACGTTACGCGTCAACGTGAAAACCGCTTGAGTGTTTCGATTAGCTCGGCGGTTGGCTCCAGGTTCATCACTTGCGTGTTGCCGTTGGGGTTATTGCGATCACGAACAATCACGATGATTTCCTGATCCGACTGCACGGCACTGGTTGTTGCTTGGACAACAGCGCTGGCCGGCGGCGTGTTTTGCAAACTTGCTACTCGTTCCGGCGGAGCCTGACGCGGTTGGTTATTACCCGCCACCAAAGTCTGGGCGGGTGATTGATAGAGTCTGGCCAGGTCGACACGATCCAACTGCCAGCGAATGCTGCCTGGGCCGGTATAAATTCCGACATCGCCTTTGTAATCTGCCGCGTTGCAGACACCAATCAAGCGTCCTTGAGCATCGAACAAGCCACCGCCGCTACGGCCATCGATCGGTGCGCCTGAGATTTCGATGTTCGATGCGCCAAGATGTTGGTTGTATTTGTTCAAACCCGTGATTCTTGTATCGCGTCGCGTGGGGTCGTCTCCGCGATCACATCCGAAGCTGAAGACAGGTTGTCCGTTTTGCAAATGCTGAGCGGATGCCACGACCGGTACGGGCTGGAGGGGAAACCCGGGCTCGATGGCGACCAGGGCGATGTCGTGATTATCGGCGTCGTAGTCGATCACTTGTCCGAGCACGGTTTTGGTTTGGCCGCCGACAAACAAATCGACTTCAACTTTTCCCTGACCTTTGTTTTCCCGAAACAGGTGGCCGCATGTCATTACCAAGGCTTCTTTGCCGTGCGTGTCGATGATTGTCCCTGTGCCGGCCCCGAAGCCTTGGCCGTCGTGAACTCGCAGCCGCACGGTTGCGGCGCGTGCCCGCTCCACGGCACCCGCCTGACCGGTGCTGGGCATCGGCTCACTCCGCTGCATGAGGGCCAGCGATTCTTGGCTGCCAGAAGACTGCGTGTTGAGGTCACGCCGCGCGGGTGGGGCGGTTACTGCTTCGCGTGTGCGAACATCCGAACCCGTCGGAATCAGGGGACCCGATGGGTTGATGGCCAGTGCCTCCCGGATTTCACTTTCGGAATGCACGCCAACCAATCGCGTGACTTCTTTTCCGGAGGCAAGCACCACGAATGTTGGAGTTTGCCGCACGCCGAATCGCGCAGCGAATCTCGGTTCCGATTGCACATCAACATGACGGACGGGAACGCCAGATCGTTCGAGTTGGGCGATGATCGGCTGCATTGCCTTGCAGGGGCCGCAGTACGCAGAGCTGAAGTCGAGCAAGATTGCGTCGCCGCCATCCGCGTCGGCTGGCACGGCAAATAAGGCAATGATGATTGCGATGATCCCGCGGAAAGCCCAACTGATAGAGTCACCAAGCGAGTGCCCGGCGGCATTCTGGGTGCATTGGTTGGCCGACTGGCCGGAAAAAATCCCGAACGTAAAGTGGTTCACAATCGTCCCTCCATGGACGTCTTGAATCGTTGGCGCCGTGATCGCTCGCCGCGTCCTGCAGCTCGGTGCGATCACCGGGGCGGATAGTGCCCGATGGCAGCCAGGCGGGGCAAGGGCAAAGAGGGCCGTTTCCAGTTTCACGACGTCAGTATGTACCCAGAAGTGGGGCAAATCGTCGTAAATCGCCAACGATCCATCGCCGACTTGGGGCAAGTCGACCTGCAAGGCTACAATCCCGGCTTACCGAGTCTTTACTAATCGAAAGGAACTCGATGTCACGTCGAATTCTCGTCACCAGCGCTCTGCCCTACGCCAATGGGCCCATCCACATCGGCCATTTGGTGGAGTACATCCAGACAGATATCTGGGTACGGTTTCAACGGCTGAGAGCAAATCGCTGCATTTACATTTGTGCCGACGACACGCACGGCACGGCGATCATGATCCGCGCTCGCAAAGAAGGTCGTAGCGAAGAGGAACTGATCGCGTCGATGAACCAGGCCCATCAACGTGACTTCGCTGGCTTTCATATCGAGTTTGACAACTATGGCAGCACCAACAGCGACGCCAACCGAGAATTGTGCGGCGAATTCTGGCAAGCCCTGCGTGACAAGGACCTGGTAGCAGAACGCCCCATTGAACAACTGTACGACCCCGAAGCGGAAACGTTTTTGGCCGATCGATTTGTTCGTGGCACCTGTCCCAAGTGCGGGCGTGCCGATCAGCCCGGCGACAACTGTGTTTGCGGGCACACCTACAGCCCGACGGAGTTGATTGATCCAAAAAGCACACTCAGCGGCGCAACTCCGGAGATTCGCGAGGCGATTCACCTGTTTGTGCAACTTGACAAACTGCATGATTTTCTTGCCGAATGGATCGACAGCAGCGACGCACTGCAAAGTGAAACGGCAAATTATCTGAAGGGACATTTCCTGGCTGAGCGGCTGCGCGACTGGGACATCAGCCGGCCGGGTCCGTACTTTGGGTTCGAGATTCCCGATTCGCCCGGCAATTTCTGGTATGTCTGGTTCGATGCGCCGATCGGTTACGTGGCCAGCACCAAAGAGTGGTGTGACGCTAATGGTGAACAGCTGGAAGATTGGTGGAAGTCCAGCGACTGCGAAGTCCACCACTTCATCGGAAAAGATATCACCTACTTTCACACGTTGTTTTGGCCGGGCATGTTGAAGACGGCCGGATATTCGCTGCCAACCAAAGTTCGCATCCATGGTTTCCTAACCGTCGACGGCGAAAAGATGAGCAAATCGACGGGCACGTTGATTACGGCCGAGACCTATCTGAAGTATGCAAACCCTTCGTGCCTGAGGTATTTCTACGCAACAAAGTTGACGCCTCGCGTGGAAGATTTGGATTTAGGTGTCGAAGAATTCGTGGAAAAAGTGAACAGCGATCTGGTTGGCAAGGTTGTAAACCTGGCCAGCCGCGTGGGCAATTTTGCGCACAAGACAGGTCTTGCTCCCGAGTACCCCGACGATGATGGTTTATTTGCGGCCGCCGCCAAAGCTGGTGATGAAATCGCCGAGGCTTACGAAAACTGTGATTACGCCCGCGCCATGCGTCGGATCATGGAATTGGCCGACGAGGCAAATCCGTTTGTCGAGCACGCCAAGCCGTGGGAGTTGAGGAACAACGAAAGCCGCCATGATGAGCTGCGTGATGTTTGCACGATTGCGTTGAATCTGTTTCGGCAGTTGGCGATCTATCTTGCCCCTGTGCTGCCGAAATTGGCGGAGCAGTGTGGCGAATTACTAGGCGACCCGATCACATCCTGGGAGCAAAGCCGCACGCCGCTGGTCGGCAACGCGGTGGCAAAATTCCAGCGGATGATGAATCGAGTTCAAACCGAGGATCTACACAAAATGATTGATGAAAGCAAACAGTTGGCTGAAGCAGATGCGGCCAGTGATGCGGGATCGCCGTACAACGACAGCGATCAGCCACTAAAAAACGAACCCCTGGCGGATGAAATCACGATCGATGAATTTGCCAAAGTCGACTTTCGGGTGGCACGTGTGATCAGAGCCGAGCACGTCCCGGAGGCAGACAAATTGCTGAAGCTGTCACTAAGCTTGGGCGGCAACGAGCGGCGGCAGGTGTTTGCCGGCATCAAAGCGGCTTATCAGCCCGAGGAGTTGGAGGGCCGATTGGTGGTGATGGTGGCAAATTTAAAACCGCGAAAAATGCGATTTGGCGTCAGCGAAGGTATGGTGTGCGCTTCCGGCCCGGGTGGTGCAGATGTGTTCCTGCTGGCTGTTGATCAAGGCGCGCAACCGGGCCAACGCGTGCACTAGTAACTAAATCGATGTTCCGTCAATCGCTTTACAAATTTCGCCGTCATCTGCTGGATCGGCTGGTGCTGGAGCCTTCGCGTGAGCCGATCGATTTTGGTTCGCAGCGGCGGGAAGTACTTACTTTCAACGGGCGGCCACTGGAAACGTTCGTGCAGTCAAATGCCCAAGATGACGGCCCGCCTGAACTGCTTGTGCTTAAATTTCCTGGTACCGCGGGGCGAGCGGAGCGGTCGACTGATTTTCCCATGTCGATGTTGCCAAACCGGCGGGTGGCGATGTGGACGTGGAATCCGCCTGGCTATGGGGGCAGTAGCGGCCGCGCGACGATGAACGCCATTACCCGCGCTGCGGTTGTCTTTTGGGAGCAAGTCATTCAGCGTGTCGCTGATCCCAACACCCATGTTTGGCTTTGCGGCAATAGCCTGGGCTGTGCCACGGCCTTGCACGTGGCGGCCAGCGTCGATCCGGGACATCGGCACGGCATCATTCTGCGGAACCCGCCGCCTTTGACGCCCGTGTTCAAGCATATTGCCAACCGTTATCCGTTGGGCAAATTGGCCCACTCGATCGGCGACGCATTGAGCGAAGAAATGAATGCGGTGTCAACCGCCAGGCAGGTTTCCTGGCCAGCCGTGATCTTGCAATCAGAATTGGATACGCTGGTACCGCCAAGACTGCAACAACAAGTCATCGATGCGTACGGCGGACCCAAAAAAGTGGTGTGCATGAAAGGACTCACTCACTTTGATGCGCCGACAGAGCTACATGAGCCACTGATCAAGAGCGGCGTCGACTGGCTTTGGCAACAAATGTAAACAGCGATGTCAACACCACGCACAACGATCGACATTCGGCCGGCCAAGATCGATGACGCCGCAGAGATCGCAAGAATCTATAACTATTACATCCGCCTGGGCGGCGTCACCTTTGACTTTGAGGAGTATTCGGTAGATCAAGTCGCCAGTTTATTGGAACGTCGCCAGGATGATGCCTGGTTCGTTGCCAGCCACGGTGACGCATTGTTGGGCTGGGCATCGGCGCGACAATTCAGCGATCGGCCCGGTTATTGCCACAGTTGTGAAACAGCGATCTATATGGATGAAGCAGCGCTGGGAAGCGGTGTCGGCAGCCTGTTACAGCAACGTATCGAGCAACATTGCCGCGATGCTGGGATCCATCACGCGATGGCCAAGATCGTCGCGGATAATGATCGCAGCCTGGCATTTCATTATCGCTACGGTTACGAGTTGGTGGGAACTCAACGAGAGATTGGGCGGGTCGACGGAAAGTGGGTCGACGTCGTCATCCTGCAGCGAATCTTCTGAGCACGCATGGCGATGATGGCTGATGCCAACGAGGTCCGCATGCGAAAGTTACTGCTCACTAGCGCGGGCCTGTTGCAACATTTCGAGCATCTCGGAGACGATCAACGTCCCCGGCAACGCATACGTAACCACACGGCCTGCGCGGGCAATGTTGATGCCGACCGCCTGGCCTGCGGAATTCAGCAGAGGGCCGCCGCATTCATCGGGATCCAGCACCGTGTCGTGTTGGATGACGCTCTGAAATCCGCTTAAACGAACACTTCGAGGGCCGTTAACTTTGGAATCATTTTCTGATTCCTGAAGAACATCCAACTCGCGAATCCCCGCGTCCAAGTTGAGCGTGTCGCCACTGCGGACGATGGTTAGCCGAACATTTTCGCCGGGAAACATTCGGTGAAGTGTTTGAATCACCGAGTCACGCGTTGTCTTTTCTTCGTCGTTGATCGCCACAATCCGGTCACCCGGTTTAACGCCGGCAAAATCGGCGCCGCTTTTCGGCCAGACACCGCGGACGAGCGCTTGATCGACGTAGGCGTCGTCCAGCAATACGCCTAATCGCCCGTTATGTTCCACCGGACGGGCTTTGACACTGAGCACACCGATTCCGACTGGTTGGCCACGGCGACCGGGACTGATCACAAAACTGCCGATCGGCGGCGCTGCTCCCACCATGGCGATCGGCTTCAGGTCATCGGAGGTGTTGACTTTCAAGAGCGCCAGGTCATTACGACGACGCACAACGGCGACTCTGGCTGGCAGCTCGCGGCTGTCGGACAAACGAACGAGAATCGGATCACCGCTCAGCTCACTCCGTTTCGTCAAAATATATCCATCGGCACCGACGACTGTGCCCAACGCGACCGGACGGCCACCACACAAAACTTGCACGACCGACGGCTTGACATTCTCGGTCAAGGGTCGCACCAGTTTCATCATGCTGCCGTTGTCCCGGGCGGCTGAGCTACTGATGCGCTTTCGCAGCCAATCGTCCGCACCAGCCGACTGCGCGACCAAGCCAGTTAGAAAACTGACAGCGATCACGACCGCAAACCGAGACAGATGACTCGATCGACAACAATAGGGTGACTTGCTCATGATCCTCCTAAACGCCCTTAATCAGCCCGTCCAATCTCAATACTCAGTCGCATCCGCTTGTCTTTGCGTTTGACCCAAACCACGACGCGTTCGCCGGGCATCGTATCGGAAACAGCCCGCTTCAACGACTCGAAGTCGGTAATCGAAGCGTCGCCAAACTGCTCAACGACATCACCCACCTTCATGCCTGCCACGTCTGCAGGTGAACCATCCGTAACCTCGGCAATCTGCGCGACTCCACTGGACTGACTTCCTTTGACTCCCAAAACGGGCTTGAATCCAGGCAGAAAACCCCAAGCCTTTCCCTCCACCAACCGATCCCAGGCATAGTCATAGTGGTCGATCGGCACGTGCAAATTCTCCTGAACATCATTGCCGATTCTACTGTGAACCGCGATCAAACGACCCGCCAAATCAAATAACGGGCCGCCACTGTCACCGCCAATCAATGCGCAGTCGGTTACCAAAGCATCAGGTCGAACAGCAAGGATTCGACCGACTCGAGTCACGGGGCCCCGATCATTGCGATATCCGCCCGGATGACCGGTCGCGATACACCACATTCCGGAAACCAAATTGGCACTCGAACCCAAAGTCGCATGTGGCCAAGGACGCCCACCATTTTGGCCCGGGTCAATCTTGATCAATCCAGCATCCACGCCACGATGCATTCCCAAGGTTGTTGCCCTGACCGTACGGTTTCCCGAAAGCGTGATCATGGCTCGTTTGTTGGGCCGCATGGCGACATGTGCCGCTGTCAGGACATAGCCGTTGCCGGTGATGATCACACCACAGCCTTGCGCCGCCCCAATTTGCACGCTGACCGTACACTCGGCTGCCGAAGCGGCGACTTTCTGATGTTGCCGCTCCAGCTTGCGAAGCTGAGACAAACTTTCCGGAGTTCCGCCCTTGACCAAAAAACCCTTGAGCGATGCATCCATGGCGACCGCGGTACCCCCAGCGGCGCTATTGGCGATGGGTGATCGCTGTGCCGCCAACGACCCCTCCCAGACCAATGCCAACAGGAAGCCCAGCAACACCTTGGTTTGGGCGGTGCCAGTCGGTCGTGAACAAGTGCTAAACAACGAATATCTCAATCGACGAAAGACGGCCACCTGGATCTGCTGCCCCCGCTTTCCCTAGCCGACTGAATCAGAAGAGAATCAAAAAGCAGTACAGTTGCGAATCAGCTGAGCGGATTTATTGTAGCCTCAGACCAAGGCAAAGGAAAAATGCCATCGAAACCGACCCCAACCGATCCCCTTGCCGAATCGGCAAAAAACGCAGAAAACGACGTCTTGGTGCTGGGTTGCGGCTATCTGGGCTCGCGAGTCGCCCAGGCCGCTGCTGGGCAGAAAAACCGGATTTACGCAACCACTCGCAACCGCCAGCGGGCACAAAAACTCGCCAAATCTGGGTTTCATCCTTTGTTTGTCGATTGGACGGACCGTCGCACGTTAAGTTCCCTGCCGGATGTGCCGCAGATTCTGGTTGCTGTCAGCTACGACCGAAACAGCCGACACAGGCGTTATCAGGCTCAGTTGGGTGGGCTAAGGAATCTGCTCGATGCGGTCTCATCCCAGGCCAAAATCTGCTACATCAGCACGACCGGCGTCTATCACCAAAGCAGTGGAGAATGGGTCGATGAAAGATCCACTACCCGGCCGACACGCGAAGCCGGCCGCGTTCACTTGCAAGCGGAACAACTGCTGCACCGCTTGAGACCCGATTCACCTTGGACGATTTTGCGGCTCGCCGGCATCTACGGTCCCGGTCGAGTTCCTCGCGCCGCCGATGTCGTTGCCGGTCGAGTCATTCATTCACCGGCCACGGGATACTTGAACCTGATTCATGTTGCCGATGCGACACGTGCTGTTTTGGCGTCTTGGCGAACATCGTGTCAGCGAATGTACGTCGTTTCTGATGACGAGCCAGTGGTGCGCGGCGACTTCTACCGAGAGATCGCTTGCCGCTGCCATGCTCCGCCACCGCGATTCGCCGACCCCGCCGCCGGCGCCGCTGTCGCCGTGCGATCGGAAAGCAACAAACGTGTTTGGAATCGAAGACTAAAACGGGATTTGGTCGCGAAACTGACCTTTCCCACCTACCGCCAAGGTTTGGCGGACGTCCTGGGCATCCGCTAAAGGACCAAAACCGTTAAAAAACCGCGGGGTTCCCGCATCGCTTGCAGAGTTTCTAGAATGACGTGCCCGCTAAAATCATCTTTGATTGCTCATGATGCTACAACGCAAACCGCTTTTTCCCGGAATCATCGAATTGAACTTCCAGGCTGGTGAAGTTCTGGGCTGCAACGTCTATCTTTTGTACGACGCAAACGAATGGTTGTTGGTCGATATCGGCTACGAAGAAACCGTTGATGATTTCGTCGAAATCATTCGCCAATTGGACTTTCCGTTATCGCATTGCAAGACCTTGGTGGCCACGCATGCCGATGTCGATCACATCCAAGGGTTGGCAAAGGCAAAGCAGCTGCTGAAGACCACCGTGACGGCTCATCCCAATGCCGTCAAACCGCTGGAAACCGGCGACACGCTGCTGACACTTGCGGAGATCGAAGCTCAAAATCTGAAATTGGCGATGCCGCCGGTGACGATTGAAATTAAAGTCGACGACGGCGACACGATCACGGTGGGCGATATGGAGATCGAAGTCTGGCACACACCGGGCCATACCAATAGCCAGTTGGCCTTTCGGATCGGCGATGTCTTGCTGAGTGGTGATAACATCTATCGCGATGGATGCATCGGCGCCATCGTCGCGCACCATGGCAGCGATATCAAGGCGTTCGTAAAATCGCTCGAGCGGATCCGAGACAGCGACGTTAAATGGCTGGCACCAAGCCACGGACCGATTTTCAAAAAAGACGACGCGATGTTGAATCAGACGATCGAGCGTGTTCGTGGTTACCTGCAGATGGCTGACTTTGGCACATTGGCCGAAAACTGGCCGCTGATGGACCAGTGGGATGACGAGGTTGCGAGCGGGAAACTACCGGACGGTCTGGAACCGGTCAACTAAAATCGATATCGTTTCCGTGACGCTGGGGGCACACTTCCGGGAGGGCGAAGCTCCTGCTGAGTTGAAAGTCGCTGAATTCACATCGGCGATCTATCGTCGGCCCAATGTTGGCAGGCGATGAAAAAACTTCTCTGTTCCTTTCGCTTGTTACATGAATCGGCCTCGGACTATCGCGCTGCTGTGCATCGTTGCTTGCTGCCTCGCCAGCCGATCCGACGCGCAAACGGACACAGCCAAGGACTTGGCCAACCGTTTGGACGAGGTGATCAACTTGGGCCAGTTTAGGTCGGAACTTGGCTCGCTTGAAAAGTTGAAAGACAGGCTGGACACTCCCGTGCTGATCGATCGGCGTGCCATCAAAGTCGTCGGACTCTCGCCGGCGACCAGCATTGCTGCGACAGTTGGTCCGATGCCGCTGCGGTCAGCGCTCCGGAAACTGCTGCAGCCACACGGCTTGCGTGCGGTGATCAAAGACAGCGGGCTCGTCATCACGGTGGACTTCACGGTCTGGACTCGCCGTGGTGTCGCTACTGATTCTTGGGTCAAGCACGATTCGGCAGAGAATCAGCGGATTCGTAAAACGCTGGGGCAAAAGATCAGCGTGGACATCAATCAAGTGGCATTGCGAGATCTAGTCAGCTTTGTCAGTGGAGAGGTCGAAATACCGATGGTGATTGACCAACGCAGTCTGGCGGAAGTCGGGTTGGACATCGGCACTCCGGTCTCGAAAAGACTTACCAACGTGTCGTTACGTGCCGCGCTAAAGCTAATCTTGCGCGATCTTGAATTGACCTATGTGGTCAAAGACGAAGTGTTGCAGATCACGACTGTCGAAGCGGCAGAACAGAAGCCGATGACGCGAATATACTTCATCGAAGGTTTGGGATTTCGCCATGACGAGTTGGACAGTGTCAGAAATTTGATCCAGTCGACGGTTGCCCCTGCAACGTGGTCGCTGACCGGTAGCGAAATAGCCCGCTTGAATTCCATGCATCACAAACGACCTGCCTTGGTGGTGACGACCGCGTATTACAAGCATGAGCAGATTGCCGAACTGATGGCGGCATTGCGGCAGTCGCAAGCGGGCAGAGATCCAGGCGAATCGATCGTCAGTGATTAGTCGGATGCTCTCTAGCGCATGGCGGCTGATAAGAGTGGCGGGCTTTGGGTATAGTTATTGTTCTGCTCCCCAGCTATTCACACTCTGCTGAGTCCACCATGAATCGTATCAAGCTAATCGCATGCGGCGTCATCATTGCCTTGGTCGACACAAGTATCGGATACGCACAGGGCGGTGGCTTCTCCGGACCCGTGACAACGAAACAGGATCAAACGTCTCCGCCGCTAGAGCTGGTGGGCACGAATTCGCAGACTGCAAGCATGGCGATGGCCAGCTTGGATACGATGATCGAATTGGGCGAGATCAAGTCCGAGCTGCGGGACCTGGGCGATGTGCTAACCGAAAAATTCCAGGAACTTCCCGTTTTCGTCGACCTCCGCGCCGCGGAGATTGCGGAGATCAAACCGGAAACCATCATCGAAGACTCTCTTCCAAACATGCCGCTTCGATCGGCCCTGCGAAAACTTCTCCAGCCCCACATGTTGGGTATCACAGTGGAAAACGAAGGACTGGTGGTCACGCCGGATTTTGCGGCGGTCACGCGGCAGGGAATCGCCACCGATGAATGGGTCGACAATGGAGCGGCTGAGCAACGAATCCACAAGGCGCTGGCAAAGGATTTCAGTGTGGAGTGTGTCGATACGCCGTTGGAGGATGTGGTGGAGTTGATCAGCAAGTCGCTTGACATACCGGTGATGCTGGACATCCGCGCGCTTGAAGAAATCGGGCTCACGACCGACACTCCGTTGACGCTGCAACTGAAGAACACGAGTGTGCGAAGCATTTTGCGGCTGATGCTGCGACCGGTGGATTTGACCTACATGATCAAGGACGAGGTTTTGCAAGTCACGACGGTTGAAGCCGCCGAACAAAACCTGGTCAGCCGCATCTATTTTCTGGAGGCGACCGGGATTCCGATCGGTGATTTCAAGTCGATCACCGATACGATTCGCGCGGCCGTTGTACCGGATACTTGGGACATCCTGGGAGGGCCGTCATCGATCATGCCCATTTCCAGCGGTGAGGCGGGTCGGCCCGCGATCCTGGTGTCGGCGACCACCGATGTGCACCACCAGATTGAAACCCTGATGGCTTCGCTGCGGCGGGCTCACGTCGGCCCCGATGCCCGCACGAGAGCACCCCGCGGGGAGATTCCCGCAGGGAAGAATCCGGGTGCGGGCCCCGCCAAGGCGGGCGGTTTGTTCTAGTCGAAGGGCCGGCAGAGAATATTTTTCGGAAATTTGCGCGCCGCCGGGAAGTTTCCCGACACTACCTTGGTAGAAGCCATGAGTATTGCCGCACAAACGACCGAATCGCGTCCCCAGATGCCCGACTTGGGATCTCAAACCGATGCCGATCTGCTGGAGGCCTGGACGGCAGATGGTCATGCTGCGGCGCTGGCCACGATCATCGATCGTTACAGCGTGATGGTGCTTAGCGTCTGTCGCCGTCGTTGTCGTTCCGAAGCCGACGCGGACGACGCATTTCAAACCACATTTTTATACCTGGCACGCAACAGCAAAAAAATCCGTCATCCCGAGCGGCTTGCCGGATGGTTGCATCGCGTCGCCCATCGCGCGGCCATGGCGACGTTCAAAACAAAACAGCACGAGACCGAACCAATGGTTGACACGCCCGACAATCCCAACGACCCGCTGGATCGATTGACGCAGCGACACGAGGCGATTGTCTTGGATGAAGAACTGGCCGATTTGCCCGAGCATTATCGCGCGGCACTGGTGATGCACATATTTGACGGACAGCCGCTGGCAAAGTTGGCGGATCATTTTGGCACGACCGTCGGTTCGATTCGCGGTCGCTTGCAACGCGGTAAACAGCTGTTGGGACGACGGCTGCGGCGTCGCGGCGTGGTGCCCGTGTTGGCGTTTGCCGCTGCAAGTGCGTGGACGGTCCCCAAAGCCACGGCCGCGAAAGCGAGCGCGTCGTTGATCGACGCGACCGCGGGTGGCCAGCTGCCCGAGCCGCCCATTGAAACTTCTCTGCTCGATTCTCTTCTCAATCAAGGAGCCAATGTGATGTCTTCTCTGTATACCGTGACGGGAGTCGTGGCTGGTACTGCGTTGCTGACGCTTTTCTTGACGACCACGCCTGGCGACGGAGGCGAAGGGACGAAATCGGGCACCACCGTCACGATTTCGGCAGCGGAGAACGGGACGGACATCGCCCCGCAATTTTCAGCACCAGGTTCACTTCCAAACGATTCAAATAAGAGCGTTACGCCCAATGCCGAGCAAAGCACCCAGCAAATTGCCAACGCTGGTTCCGGCGGTATGGTCGTCCCACCATCTGGCACAAAATGGGTCTCCAAGCCGGTGATGCCGGAACCAACGAGCGCCGTTGCCAAGGCTGCCAGCGAAGCATTTGACAAGGAATTTGACTTCGGAATTGCCTCCAGCTTCGCGGAACTACCTGATCGTTTGGCCGAAACGATTGACGTGCCCGTCTTGATCGATGACCGGGCGATCGCCTTCGCACAAATCGACCCTTCGGTAGAAGTGATTCTGGTTGAAGATCAGGTGCCGCTGCGTACCGCCCTGCGTCGAATGCTCAGACCATTAGGGTTGAAAGCTGTGGTCGAAGACGAAGGCATCGTGATCACCGCTGATATGAATGTGTTGGTGCATCGCGGTATTGGAATCTCACGCTGGATCAACATCGACAATGACGCCGAAAAAGTGATATCGGAAATATTGGATGGTGAGTTCGCGGGGGAATACATTGACATGCCACTGAGTGAAGTGCTTAACCAACTGGCCGACGGCCAAGACCTGCCGATCAAAGTCGACGAGCGGGCGCTCGAAGACGTGGGTATGGCGACTGACATACCGGTGACTGGGCGGGCACAAGACATCAAACTTCGCAGCGCTCTAGCGCTGCTCCTGGATCCCCTAGATTTGACCTTCACGATTCAAGGTGAATCTCTGTTGATCACCACGTTGGAAGCGGATGACAGTAAGATCCTTAATCGAATTTACTGGCTGGAGGGGACCGGGTTCGCCGAAGGTGATTACCAGTCGATCATCGAGATGATCTCCTCCACAATCGAGCCTGACATGTGGGAAATGGTGGGCGGTCCATCGACGATCTCACAACTTTCATTCCATCGTCCGGCGTTGATGATTGCAACCACTTACAAGATTCACCATAGCATCGAACAATTGCTGGACGCGCTGCGAGAGTCGCACTTTGGCGGCGACCCCGTGTTGGAGTCGGTGGAAGTACCGTCCGGCGAACCGATTGGTAGTGGGATGGGTGGCTTTGGCGGCGGCGGCGGGTTCGGTGGCGGCGGGTTCTTTTAGGAAGAGGTCGTCCGATTCTTACCGTCGTCGAACTCTTCCGTCGTTCCATTCTCCGAATTGGATTCCTCTGCTCGCTAGAGCAATTTCATCATTGATGTGGGATCTTCCGTAGGCCAGGACTTGTCCTGGCGCCTTATTGCCAGGACAAGTCCTGGCGCCTTATTGCCAGGACAAGTCCTGGCCTACGAGATATCTGAAAACGCTATAGCGAACTCGGAGAGTTCAGCGACTTACGCTGCCAGGTTCGATCCGACGTCCGTTCGATAGGCAGCCAGCGCCGGCAACAAGCCGGCCAACAGTGCCAGCACCAACACCAACGGCAACACCGTCCACTCGTAGGAACTGGTGGAAAACAGACCGACACTGACGCCGGTATGAGCTTCGATTCGGCCGCCACAGGCCCAGATCGCGGCGTGCGCGATGACCCAGCCCAACACACCTCCAATTACGGCGATCAGTGCGCTTTCAAACAGAATGATCATTGTCACCGTGTCCCGGCGGGCTCCCAGTGCACGCATCACGGCAATGTCACGTTTGCGATCGTTCATCGAGTTGTAAATGGCGACCAAGACTCCGATGGCGGCGACAACGCAAGTCATTAACGTGATCACCAGCAGCGCCGTCAGCAAAGGTCCGACGATCGCATTCATCAATCTGGAGATTTCGCCCACCGGCGCGGCCGCTTGAATTTCAACATCGTTTTCCTTAATCGTGTCGTACATGCCGGCGGCCAGAAACGGAATTTCGTTGCGAATCAAGATCGAAGTGACTTCACGTTGTGGAATCGACAGCGGCTTGTAACCGGCAGCGTCTTCGTACGTTTCTGTTGGCGGCTGGATAATCTCATCTCCCTTTAAGGGCAGCGAATGCTTGTCCAGCAAATAAAAGCCTTCCAGATTCACGAATGCCGCACGATCATTGGGCGTTCCGGTCGGATCCAAGATGCCGACAACGGTGAACTGTTGTCCGTGTCCTTTACCATCAGGGTTACCATGCGACGGATTGAATTGGTCGCCCACACTGACGTTCATTTCCGCAGCGACACGCGAACCCATGACCGCCTCGAAATACCCGTGCTGTTCGCTGTGTTCGGTCAGCGCCCGACCTGACGAGAAAGAAAACGTTTCCTCGAGCTCTTCCCCCAGACGCAGCTTTTCAAAAAACTCTGGCGTTGTTCCGACGACTCGAAACTCGCCAAAGTAGTCTCCCAGTGCGAGGGGAATCGCGAATCCGCCCCCACCGATGTAGGCGGCGTATTCTCCGTCCCGCTCGCCCAGTGCCGGGTCGCCACCGTATTTGCGAACCATTTCGGCGCGTTGCTGCTGAGTGTAAAACTCCATGAACTTGGCATAGCGAATGTTCTCGATTGGCTGGCTCAAGTAGTAGACGCTGTTAAGAGTCAGCTGTAGTGGGCTGCCCTTGCCCGGACCGACGACCAGATTGAAACCCGCCTGAGCGTTACGACTGAAGGCTTCGGTGACGATCCCGTAGGCTGCCAAGACCGCCACCACCAGGCCGACCCCCAGCGCCAACGAGAGTGTTGTTAAGATGCTGGAGAGCGAACGATGACAAAAATTTCGCCAAGCGATTTGAATCAGAGACATCGAATTCAGGTTACCAATTTGTTGACAAATGCTCGATTGATTTCGTCCAGCTTTTCCACTCGGTCAAAGGTCGACGCAATCTCCATGCTGTGAGTAACCATCAACAGCGAGATCTGTTCCTCTTGACAGGAAATACGAATCAGATCCAGCACGGTCTTAGCGCTGCCGGGGTCGACGTTGGCCGTCGGTTCGTCGGCCAGCAAAATTCTAGGCTTTCCCGCCAGGGCGCGAGCGATTGCGACTCGCTGTTGCTGGCCCACGGACAGTTGACTCGGTTTGTAGTTGGCTCGATCGGAAAGCCCGACGCGGTCAAGCAGATGTCTTGCGCGTTCCGAGTCATGACGACCGGCGCCGAATGTCATTCCCAGCCGCACATTTTCAATTGCGGTAAATGCCGGCAGCAGGTTAAAGGTTTGAAAGACATAGCCAACCGATGCCGCCCGCATGCGGTCACGGCCGGCCTCGCTGAGTCTCGTGAGTTCAACGCCGGCTACTTGAATACTGCCTGAATCGGGAACAAGCAGTCCGGCGATCAGATGTAACAGCGTTGTCTTCCCGCCGCCGCTTTCTCCGATCAAACAAACTTGCTCTGCTTGACCATCCGCACCGACGTCAAATCGCTGAACATCCAGCACGGTCAGCGATCCGCCGCCGGGCTGGTTAAAGGATTTGACTAAATCTCGAATCGCTAAACTCATGTCTAACCCTATCGTCGCCGCATGGCCCGTTGCAGCCCGCGGTCGGCATCACGTTTCTTCATGGATTCGCGTTTGTCGTGCAGTTTCTTGCCTTTGACCAATCCCATCACGCATTTGGCGATTCCACGTTCGTTAAAATAGACGCGCAGCGGGATCAGTGTTAACCCACGTTCGTGGGCGCGGCCGGCGAAACTTTCGTATTCTTTGGCGTGTACCAGCAACTTTCTAGGTCGTCTGGGATCGTGATTCCACAGGCCCGCGTTGTTGTAGTGGGCGATGTCGGCGCCGACCAGCCAAAGCTCATCGTTTTTGCTGCGAATGTACGCCTCTTCCAGCGATAGTTTCCCCTCGCGCATCGACTTCACCTCGCTGCCCATCAGCATCATTCCGCACTCGACCGAATCCAGGATCTCGTAACGATGTTTGGCCTTGCGGTTTTCGGCGACAATCGTGATGCCGTCCTTGGACTTCTGGCTTTTGGCGTTCTTTTTCTTTTTTCCCATGACGGGGGAATTGTACCGCCCAAGTCGTCGCTGGCGCAGGCGGCGATTGGACATCTCATTACAATGCGTTAAACAGGTTCCTTTGGTTCGCAGGATTTTCACACCGCCGATGGCTTTTCGATTGCCCGTCGTTGCCGACCCTGAAATGCCCGCAGGCACTGCCGTGAGTGCCTCGGGGCGTTTGCCGCGCTGGTTGAAACGACCGATTCCTAAAAGCAACGCCAATCACTTGACCGCGGGGCTGTTGGACGAGCTGGGGCTGGAGACGGTCTGCGACAATGCCAAATGCCCCAACCGGATGGAATGTTACAGCCAACAGACGGCCACCTTCATGATCCTGGGCAATGTTTGCACCCGCCCCTGCGGTTTTTGCGCGGTGCACCGGGGACGACCGCCTGAGTTGCCCGCAGCCGACGAACCGGAGCGAGTCGCTGAGGCCGCAGCGCGACTGGGGCTGAAGCATGTCGTGATCACCAGTGTGACACGCGACGATTTGCCCGACGGCGGTGCGGATCATTTTTATCGTTGCGTGCTGGCTGTCCGCGAGCGAAGCGGCGCGAGTACGGAAGTCCTGACGCCCGATTTCGTGCAGTGCAAACCTGCCTTGAAACGTGTGATCGACGCCCGTCCCGATGTTTTCAACCACAACATGGAAACGGTGCCGCGGTTGTACCGTCGTGTTCGCGGCCCCAAAAGCGACTATCGCTGGACACTGGGCATGATGCGGAAGGTGAAGGAGTATGATGCGAACGTGAAGACAAAGAGCGGTTTGATGCTGGGGCTGGGTGAAGAGCGGGGCGAGCTGCTGGAAGCGTTGGCCGAGCTGCGCGAAGCCGGTGTCGATTTTTTGACGCTCGGCCAATACCTGCAACCAGGAGAAAAGTATCTGCCCGTGGTGCGCTACGTGCCGCCGCAAGAGTTCGACGAACTAGCTGAATTGGCTCGCGGGATCGGTTTCAAGAAAGTCGCCAGCGGTCCTTTTGTACGTAGCAGTTATCACGCCCGCGACATGGCGGAGACAGATACGTTTCAGACCGAAACTTGTTGATCAGGCGAGCTTCCTTTACCGCAAGATCCCATACATGGCCCCGGCCACGCAGGCCGTCATGCAGCAGGCCAGCATTCCGCCGAACATTGCTCGCAGACCGAGTTGTGCCAGGTCTGCCTTGCGATTGGGAGCAATGGGGCCAATTCCGCCCAGCTGAATCCCGATTGCGCCAAAGTTAGAAAAGCCGCAAAGTGCGTAGGTCAAAATCACTTTCGATCGTTCACTCAGTGGCTCCCGTCCACCGCCGACCATGTCCAAATAGGCGACGAATTCGTTGATCACCATTTTCTTACCCAGCAAATCTCCGGCGACCATGCAGTCTTTTGTTTCGATGCCCATGATCCAGGCCAGCGGCCAGAAGGCGGCACCGAAAATTCGGCTGAGCGAGAGGTGATAACCGAATATCCCGCTCACGCTTTGCAGCAGAATATCGATGAACATGATCAAAGCCAAAAACGCAATCAGCATGGCGGCGATATTGATTGCCAATTTCATGCCTTCGCTGGCACCGTTGGCGGCGGCCTGAATCACATTGGTCGCGTTTTGCTCCATCTTTGCCTCGACCGAGTCGACCGAGAGCGGCGCGTCGGTTTCGGGTTGAAGTATTTTTGCCAGCACGAGCGCGGCCGGGGCGGAGATGATCGAGGCGGTCAGCAAGTGACCCGCACTGATTCCCAGGCTGGCAAAAATCGCCATCAGGCTTCCGCTGATGGTGGCAAAGCCGCCGACCATCAACGCGTTCAATTCGCTCCGCGTCATCGTGGAGACATAAGGCTTGACCACTAGCGGCGCCTCGGTATGGCCAACCAGAACATTGGCCGCCGCCGCCAGGCTTTCCGCACCACTGACACCGAGTGTGCGTTGCATCACCCAGGCCATGCCGCGGATCAGCAATTGCATCAGACCGACGTAATACAGCACGCTCATCAGGGAAGCGAAAAAGATCACCGTTGGCAGCACGCCAAAGGCAAACGTGGTCAGGATCGCTTTGGGGTGCGTGGCGGGTGTGTTGTCTGTCGGATCCGGGTGTGCTTCAAAAACAAAGCCGGTTCCCGCAGCGACGCTATCGTTGATGAGCTTAAAAAACGATTCGACCCAGTGAAAAACGATGCCGTTTTCGTAGCGGCCGCCAAACGTCCAACTCTGGGAATTGAAAAAGATGGCGGCCAGCACGACCTGCAGTCCCAACCCCATGGCCACCAGTCGCCAATTGATATTCTTGCGGTCGCTGCTAAGCAGCACGCCCACGCCAATCATCACAGCGATGCCCGCCAAACTGATCAGGTTTAGATAAGACGCATTGCCGAGCAAAAGAGGCACCGATGCTTGAAGGCCGTCAAAAAATATCGAACGTCGCACAAGGAATGTCGAATGCCCAAGTAAAAAGACACGCCCTAAACCTTGTGATTCGTTATTCCTTCGTCGACATTCTGCGGTTTCAAGTGATTGTGTGATTCGGGAACGAAAATCGAGCCGCAGAAGATAGATAGATACCGATACGACGTCTGTGGGCGTCTTCCGGCCTCATTCACGGACGCTTTTCCAACGGCAAGAAATCACGCTCGGTTGCACCGGTATAGATTTGCCGCGGGCGATTGATTCGGGTGTTCGGATTGGCGTGCATTTCCCGCCAATGGGCGATCCAGCCGGGCAGGCGACCAATCGCGAATAACACGGTAAACATCTGAATGGGAATTCCCAGTGCTCGATAAATCACACCGGAATAGAAGTCGACGTTGGGATAGAGCTTTCGCTCGATGAAATATTCGTCCTTCAAGGCGACCTGTTCCAGTTCCTGCGCGACCTCAAATAGCGGATCGGACAGATTCAGTTTTGCCAGTAGCTTATCGCAAGAAGCGCGAATGATCGTGGCCCGCGGATCGCGATTTTTATAAACGCGATGCCCAAAACCCATCAGACGAAAGCCCTCTTTCTTGTCTTTCGCCATCTTGACGTACTTGCTCACATTTCCGCCGTCGGCGGCAATCGTTTCCAGCATGTTCACACAAGCTTCGTTGGCACCACCGTGAAGAGGTCCCCACAGCGCGCCGATGCCGGCGGAAATGGAGGCAAACAAGTTTGCATTGCTGCTGCCGACCATGCGGACCGTCGATGTGCTGCAGTTTTGTTCGTGGTCGGCGTGCACGATCAACAGCAAATGCAAGGCTTCGGCAAAGTCGGGATCGACCATGTACTCTCGCGCCGGTGTGGCGAACATCATGTGCAAGAAGTTCTCGCAGTAATCAAGTTCATTGTTGGGATACATGAACGGCTGGCCCATGTACTTTTTGTAGCTGTACGCTGCAATGGTCGGCAGTTTGGCAATCAGCCGGTCAATGGAAATCTCAACTTGTGCGGGGTCATCCAAATCCATGGAGTCTTGATAAAAGGTCGACAGTGCGCCGACAACACTGCTCAGGATCGCCATCGGATGAGCCTCCCGCGGGAAGCCGTTGTAAAACGACCTCATGTCCTCGTGGATCATCGTGTGGTCGCGAATGCCGGCGCGAAAATCGGCGGCCTGATCGGCGTTGGGAAGTTCACCGTAGATCAACAGATAGGCCACTTCCAAGAAGTCGCAATTCGCAGCCAATTGCTCGATCGGGTAGCCCCGATAGCGGAGCACACCTCTTTCACCATCCAAAAAGGTAATCGCGCTGCGGGTGCTGCCGGTGTTGACGTAGCCTTCATCCAAGGTGATCAGGCCCGTCTGCTTTCGCAGTTGACTGATGTCGATGGCACGTTCACCTTCGGTGCCCTCAACAACGGGTAATTCGAATTCTTGATCTCCGTATTGGATGCGGAGAGTGTCGGTCGTTTGTAGTTCCAAGTTAGCGGTCGAGCTCATCAGCGAATCCGAAAGTGACAATTTTCAAAGAGACTGAATTACGGAAAGGATGTGCCGGTGCACAATTTTGCTGAGACACAAGCCCGGCGGCTGGAGCCTAGCCGCCACGACGTTGGCATCGTCAGCCGCTGCTGCGGCCCGCGGACGCCCGTCATCGACCCCAGCGATGGGCAAGTGCGATCATGGCACCTGTCCATTGCGAATGGAAGGAAAAACGCAACGGAACACGCCAAACGCTCAGCCGAATCAGTGTAGCGATGGGCAAGCCCAGCGACAATCAGCCGACTTTCTGATCGTGACGGCCATTTAAATGGACACGCACCGATTCAATTTTGCGTGGACTCGCCTTGAGAATCTCGATTTCCGCGTCTCCGATCAACAACCGATCCCCCGGTACGGGAATCACGCCGGTATGCGAAAGCACGTATCCTGCCACGGTTTCGTAATCGTCACTTTCGGGCAGATCCCAGCCCAGGGTCTCGTTCAGGTCGTCAATCATCACGCGGCCATCAACCTCGACGGTTTCTTCATCGATGACTTCGATCCCGAATTCTTCATCTTGGTCTGACTCGTCAACAATTTCGCCGACGATTTCCTCCAAAGCGTCTTCGATCGTGACGACGCCGGCCGTTTGCTGAAATTCGTCCAAAACGATCGCCATGTGGCTGCGGCTGTGCAGAAATTCTCGCAACAACAGTTCGACGCTGCGATCGGTCGGAACCGTCCACGGACGCCGCATGATTTCGGAGAGCGAATGATTGGCAACGCCATCGCCGGCCAGCAGCGGCAGCAGATCTTTGACGTACAGCACGCCGATCACATTGTCGAGTGTTTCCTGGTAGACGGGAAAGCGAGTTCTGCCGGCCTCGACAACGGACTTGAGGATCTCGTCCCAAGGGGCGGCCACGTCAATCGCATCAACGTCGCTACGCGGTGTCATGATATGGCTGACGGTATCTTCGTGAAGCGTCATCACGCCTTGAATCATTTCGCGGACACCGGGACCAAAGAATCCTTCTCGAGTCCCCGCGGTGACGATGGTGCGGATCTCGTCTTCAAGTTGTTCCTCGTCTTCGTCGTCGCTTTCCTCCTTGCCTGCCAATCGCCGCGTGATCAGCTCAACCAATTCGCCCGGCGCCGACAAAGGGTGCATGAACGTCGAAAGTGAACGCCAAAAAGGCCAAGTGTGATACAGCAGTGGCGTCGATGCGAATCGCGTCACAGCTGCGGGCAACCAGACATGCGTCAGCATCATCATCAGGCAGGCCAACACCGCCCAACCAATCAAGCGCAGCGCCGACGGCGGACTATTGCCCACAAAAATGGCCGCCGTTCCTGAGATTAGAAACAGCGCTGTGCCAATCATACGCAAGTATTCGCTAGCGCGGATCGACGCCTCTTGATGATCCAGGAGCGCTCCAAAACGCTCGCGATTTTTCTTCAGCCGACAATACGCCTCCAACGATCGACCGGAAAATTTGTCCAACAGCTCGCCGCCTAGCCCGCCAATGCTGCTGAGTGCAAAACCGATACACGATAAGGCGATCCAACCGAACCAGTCGTTCATGCGGAAGCCTCCGATGAATCTGATGATTCGTTCTCGAAAACCTCGTTCTCAAATGCCGCGTCAGCACCGAAACGAACGATTTGGGCGACACCCAAGCTGATCAAGACTTGTTGTTCCAGCTGTCGCATCAGTTGGCGGTCGTGGGGCTGGCGGTCATCCATCCCGCTGATATGCAGCACGCCATGGACGACATACAGCAGCAGTTCATTCACGGTACTCCAACCCAATTCCGCGGCGCGGCGGCGTGCGGTATCGGCGCTGAGGACCAACTCACCCTGAATTTCGTTGTCTTGGCAGAGGTACGAAAAACTGATCACATCGGTAGCGTAATCGTGATTCAAATGGCGCGCATTCAAGACTCGAATTGATTCATCGTCAGTGACGCGGATGCCAAGTTCACCTTTGCTAAAACCTCGCGCGAGGGCCGCGGCAGCCGCCGCCTGGGACAAGCGGCTGATCGGCAAATCAAGGTCAATCGAGGGGTCAACGGCGATCTCGATTCGGGGCCCCGATGATCCAGGCAAGGGATCAAGAGATTCCCGAAATGGCTGATCCGGTTCCGGCATCGGCTTGCTGTCAGGCGGATTGTTGTCCAGGATATTTGACACGAGCGTGATAAATAGCGGTAAGAGATTTGACGAGACTCTGCCGAACTCGATCCAGCTGTCTGAACGTTAGCCCGCATTCATCGAATTGGCCATCGGCAACTTTCTTTTGGGCAATCGAATCAACCAGTCCGTGGATCCGCGCGGGTGTCGGATCGACCAGGGTCCGGCTGGCACTTTCAACGCTGTCGGCCATCATCATCACCGCCGCTTCCAAGGTTTGCGGCTTGGGACCCGGGTAACGGAAATCTTTGTCGCTGACCGAGTCCGCATTGGGGTCTTGTTCGCTGCGGCGAGCTGCTTCGCGATAAAAGTACTCTACCAAAGTCGTACCGTGATGTTGCAAGATGAAGTCGATAATGGGCTCAGGCAAATGGTGGCTGCGGGCCAAGTCAGCGCCGTCTTTGACGTGGGCGATGATCACCAACGTACTCATGGCCGGCTGCAATGAATCGTGTTGATTGACTCCGGCACTCTGGTTTTCGATGAAGTATTCCGGCTTGAACATCTTGCCGATGTCGTGGAAGTAAGCGCCGACACGTACCAGCAAGCCGTTCGCACCGATTGCCTCTGCAGCCGCTTCACCAATGGAGGCGACATTGATCGAGTGGTTGTAGGTTCCAGGTGCACGCTGGGCTAACCGCCGCAGCAACGGATGGCTGGCGTCACCCAGTTCCAGCAAGCTTAAATCTGTTTGCACGCCAAAAGCTTTTTCGACCAGCGACAAGAGCGGAGTCATTGCGGCGGCCGAGACAAAAATACAAGCACCTGCCCAAAACGCTTCTCTCAGCAAGCCAGCGACGACGATATTAAAGTGCGGGCCCTGGACAGTGATTTCAATATCGTTTTCCGGGCTGACACCCGACAAGGTTAATCCCGTCACCAGGCCGACACCGACAACCGTGGCCATGGTGATCCCAGCCGACAAACAACCCACGTACAACAGATGCGTGCGGCTGCGGATTCTGCCCACCAGCAACGTGCAACTGGTGCAGGCTGCGGCCAAGGTCACCAATTCGGACAGCCCGGCACCTAACAGCAGCGTGACGCTGATACAGGCCGCAGCCATCAACAACAGCGCCAACTCGCGGCCATACACGACCGCCGAAATGATGGATGCCAAGACCAGCGGCACCAGTTCACAACGCCATTGATCACGAGCCGCAAAATAGCAAAGCGAGATAGTGGCCACCATCAGAGCCAGCAGTTTGGCCAGACGCCAGCGCTGCTGCAGAAGTCGGCGATCATCAACGAAGAAAATGTACGATCCGCAGAGCAGATAGAGTGCGGCAACCATGCCACCAAAAGCCGCCACGCGGGCGATCCGATCGATCAACGTCATGCTGGCGTCCAACTGCTTCCATTCCAATCGCAGCAACGACAGACTTTCCAGCGGTTCCCCCGCATCAGCAAGCTTGGTGGTACCGGCGTAGAACTGTTTGAGCACGGGCTGAACGGCAGCCGCCGCTTCTTTTCGAGCTTTCTCACTCAGTTCTTGATCGTACTGAAGCGTTTCATAATCAGGCAGCTGTTCGATAATCCAATCGCTGATCATGCCAGCGACGGATTGCACAGTGGTGGCTTCGGCCTTGCCGTCGTACCGGAAGCGGAACTGGTCGGCAAGACTTCTCCGCACCGAATCTTCCAGCAGTTCAATGCGAACACTTTCGACAAGCACAAACTGAGCATCTTCCTCCGCGCCCGCGATGAAGACACGAATCATCTCCTGGCTTCCTTGCTCCGGTGAATGCTGCAGCCCTTTCAGCAATCCGTGCTTGAATTCCTTCTGGTACAGGATGTCCAATGCCCCATCGACTTCCTTTAATTCGGGGTCGTTAGCAAAGACAGACTTGATCGCATCAAAACGAGCTTGCGGTATATCCTTTGGCCCGGCGTTCTCGTCGCCTTCGTAAAAAGACGCCAGAGCAACGCGTTCCTGTTCGCTCATCTGATCGAAGGAAACCGCCGCCAGCACATACAACAAATCATCCTTCAGCGCTCCGCGGAGTTGGGCCAATGGCTGAGGCCGATTGCGGTAGTAGGCCGGCAACTCGCGAATCTTTTGCAGGCGAATGGCTTCGGTCTCGGTTTCGTCCACCTCCTCAAACGAAACGCGCGTGATCAAGTCACGATCGGGAATCTCGCCCAGACGATATGCAAAGGGCGGTATCCATGTCTGGCAAAGCGCAAGCAGAGCCGCCGCAGCGACTAGTGCGAAGCCCACGCGAATGGAAACATCAAACTTGTTGCTGCGCTGCCACCACTGAACGAATCGCGGTTTGGGAATTCCCAGCGATTCGATCCGTTGTGGACGCGTTCGTTGCTTGCTTGCACCACTCATGCTATCGGATCAAAGAAGACATACTGCCAGCGAATACGCAGCAGTGGATGCCAAAGCGAATACGCTCCCTAGCTTTGATCCTTGTGGCCCTCGCTCTCGTGTTTCGTGCTCGGATCTTCATAAGCTTCCACAATCCGCTGCACCAAGTGATGGCGAACGATGTCGCTTGCTTGTAAACGAATCCAGCCGATCGATTCAATTCGGCTCAGTCGCCGAAACGCATCTTTCAGTCCGCTGGTGACACCTTTGGGCAAATCTTGCTGAGTCATGTCGCCACTGACGACCATCTTGCTGCGTTCCCCCATCCGCGTCAAAAACATCTTCATCTGGGCGATCGTCGTATTTTGAGCTTCGTCCAAAATGATAAAGGCGTCACTGAGTGTACGTCCGCGCATGTACGCCAGCGGGATGACTTCGATCACATCCTGCTCCATTAAGGAGCGGGCCTGGTCAAAGTCAACCATCTCCACCAAGGCATCCATCAACGGACGCAAATAAGGGTTGAGTTTGGCACGCAAATCGCCCGGCAAGAATCCGAGACTTTCCCCAGCTTCTACGGCCGGCCGGACGAGCACGATTTTGCGAATGTGACCGGCTTTCAAGGCCTCCACCGCCATCGCCACCGCCAAATAGGTTTTGCCACAGCCCGCCGGGCCGGAAGCGAAGGTGAGATCAAATGATCGAATCGCCTCGACATATTTTGCCTGTCCGGGGGTGCGAGGTTTGATTCGGCGACCGGCATGCTGAATATCAATGTCCTCGCCGCAAAGTCGGGCCGTCGTTCCCTCGATCACGGCTCCTTCTTCCGTGGCCGCCGTATCGATGTCTTGAGCGCTCAAGGCACCCTTTTTTCGAGAAAGAACTCGCAGCTTTTCCAGCGTTCGCGTCGCCCGCTGCACGTCCTCGCCCTCGCCCGATATGCGAATGCGGCCGTTGCGCTGAGTGATGGTGACGTCGAAAAGTCGTCGCAGCTTGCGAAGATGCTGATCACGCGGCCCAAAGAGGCTGAGAATCTCTTCGGGGCTGTTGATCGAAAGCGTGGCTTCGGTCATTCAGTACCTGTGGGGTCAAAAAAGCTTGACGGGTTTATTCTATACGGTTCTCTGGCGGTCTATACCTTTAGAAGCTGACCAGCGCCCCATCCGTGGGGCGGATTTAGCGGGCTTTGCGTAAAAACACTTATTTTTTTCGACAAAAGACACTCACCCCATCCCCGGGAATGCCCTAACCTCCCACACCTGCCGCAAAACACAAATATGCTGGCATTACCGCTGCAATCAGCGAATCAGTCACATCCCATACGCCACCCAGGCCGGGAAGCAATGTGCCGCTGTCTTTGGCCCCACAATCGCGCTTGACCAGTGATTCAGCCAAGTCCCCCAACAATCCCGCCAAAGCCAATGCCGGCCCGAGCAGCAGAGCACCCCAGATTGGTCGAGCCAGTCCACTGACGGTCGCCGCCTCAGCAGACGGTATCAGCCAAGTCAAGCAGACAAAGGCCACAATTGTAGCGGCGATGACCCCGCCGATCAGACCTTCCCAGGTTTTCCCGGGACTCAACCGCGGGATCAATTTGTGTTTGCCAATCAGTTTGCCAACGAAATAGGCTCCGCTGTCAGCACTCTTGGTGACGGCGACCATGGTGATCAAAGCCGCCAACCCCCAGCTTCCCGAATGCAGTGACCGCAACGCGACCAATAAAGCCATCGGTAAACCGACATACATTGACACGAACACGGCGGCCGAGGTGCGCTGGATTGTTCCGGATTCTGTGGTTGCGGATTCTGTTGATTCCCCGCTGCTTTCGGTCCCACTTCCGTAGACTCGCATCTCCCCCAACAAGATCCAGAAGACAGCCGCGATACTGCCAACGACAATCCAACCCAGCCGGCCCAAGGGACAGTCGGCTGGATAGGTTTGACCGAAAAGCGGCCAATACAAGGGAATGGTCGGCGACAACGTCACGATCGCGGTGGCAATCAGGGCGGGACGCAGGGCAATGGGACGACCACTGTTCTTCAGCAGCGAAGCGAAATCGAATGCCGTACCGAGGGCAAAAAATAACAACAGCGGCATCAAAAACAAACCTTCGCTGCCAGCTTTGCTGACACTGGCATCGAGCCAAAACAGCAACACAGCAATCGAGATCAGCACCGCTGATGTCTTTAGTCGGTCTTTAAGCAATTCTAATGGTCCGTGGAGGTCGTCTGAACTCGAATGATATGCCAGCGAGTGTTAACAAAGTGGCAAATACGAAGGCCGCTCGCGTGTACTGTACTTCGCCTTAACCAAACGTTTACTCATTGACACCTAGCCCGCCGAATCGGCGTTGCCGCGACGCGAAATCACGAATCGCCCGGATGTAGTCTGCTTGGGTAAACTCCGGCCAACAGGTCTCCGTCACCCACAGTTCCGCGTAACTAAGCTGCCACAACAAAAAGTTGCTGACTCGCATGTCGCCACCGGTGCGGATCATCAGATCGATATCGGGAAGCCCAGCTGTGTACAGTCTGCTGTCGACTAATTGTTCGGTGATTTCCTCAGCACGCAGTTTTCCTGCGGCAACGTCGCCGGAGATATCGCGAACGGCGCGCGTGATTTCGTCGCGGCCGCCGTAGTCGACCGCCAAAACCAATTGAGTCCCCGGATTGTCGGCCGACATTCGCAACGTCTTTTCCATCTCCGCAAGGACCCCGTCCGGCAAGCGATCTCGCCGGCCAATCACCTTGAGCCGCAACCCCTGATCCATGATCGTCCGCCGCTCCTCGACCAGATATTGCTCCAGCAGATGCATGAGGAAATCGAGTTCGGTTTGCGGGCGCTTCCAATTCTCGCTGGACAGACAATAAAGCGTGACCGCATGAATTCCCAGTTCGGTGCTGGTCTCGCTAATCATCCGCACCGTGCTAACGCCACGGCGATGACCTTCGATTCGCGGCAGACCGCGATTTTGAGCCCAACGCCCATTGCCATCCATGATGATCGCAATGTGCTTGGGCCGATCCGCCGGGGGAACGTCACTGAGAAGCTGTACATCTGTCGCAGGGACGGGATTAGGCATCAGTGTCACACTTCGTAGCGGAAGTCGGAAGACTTCCGAAGATTTCCGCTGTCTCGAAATGAAATTGCATCAGATTTTGAAGTGTCGATTGCAAAACTCCGGAACTTTGTCGAGTTCCGCTACCGTGCAGCGCGATTTATCCGATCGGTTCCAGCGCTAATTCAGCCGCCTCGTCGGTAAAGATCGTTTGTGCTCGATCCGGTCCAACCGACAGCACGCCTACCGGCACGCCCACCAGCTGTTCCACACGGCGCACGTAGTTGAGCGCGCCCTCAGGAAATTCCTTGACGCTGCGGACGTGGTCGACCGGTTGTTTCCAGCCGGGGATCGTTTCGTAAATCGGCTTGCAGCGGCGAAGTTCATCTGCGTGGCTGGGAAAACGCGTGATCCGCTCGCCGTCCAAGTCGTAGGCAACACAGATTCGCAGTTCGTCCAAATGCGCCAGCACGTCCATCATCATCAGGGCCAGCCGCGTCACGCCGCTTAGTCGTGCTGTGTAGCGAACGGCAACGGCATCGAACCAACCACAGCGGCGGGGCCGACCGGTGGTCGTGCCGTATTCGTTGCCAAGGTCCCGAATTCGATCGCCCAGTTCGTCGTGCAATTCAGTTTGAAACGGGCCGCCACCCACTCGCGTGCTGTACGCTTTGCAGACACCCAGTACCGTGTTGATCCAACGCGGTGGAACGCCGGCACCGGCACAGACGCCAACACCGCTGCTGTTGCTGCTGGTGACAAACGGATAAGTGCCGTGGTCGATGTCCAGTAGCGCGCCCTGGGCGCCCTCGAACAGAATTCGCTGATTTTGCTCGCAAGCGTCCAGCAATAAGTCGGTGGTGTTGCCGATCATCCCGGACAACCGATCAGCCCAACTGGCAGCAATCGGCAACACCGTTTCGGGCGCAATCTGCTTCAGTTCTTCATCGGACGCTCCCAGGTTGCGGAGCATCACGACTTTTTGTTCCGCCACCGCGCGGATGCGTTCGTCGCGATGCTGCTGTACCAGGTCAGTCATGCGAATGGCATGTGTGCGACCGACCTTGTCTCGATAACAAGGGCCGATGCCGCGATTGGTCGTGCCGATCGACTCGCCGCGAACCTCAGTCGCATTGATCTGACGGTCTTCAGCAATGTGCCAGGGCATCACCAGATGAGCCCTTTCACTGATTCGCAGGTTCTTACTGCAGTCAATGCCGCGGGCTGCCAAGGCGTCGATCTCCTCCAGCATCGTGGTCGGATTAATGACCACGCCGGGTGTGATCAGATTCTGAACTTGCGGATGCAGAATCCCGCTGGGGATATGATGGAGCTTGTAGGTCTCGGCGCCGGCCACCACGGTATGACCCGCGTTGGCGCCACCCTGGTAGCGAACGACAAGATCAAAACGCGGTGCCAACAGGTCGACGAGCTTGCCTTTTGCCTCGTCCCCCCACTGCAGTCCAATCACACAAGTACCCGACACCAATCAGCTCCCTGAAAAAGCGCAAACGCAAAAGGGTACGCGGACAGCAGTGGACTGGCAACCAAGGTTGATGATTCGGTCCTCCCGAATCAGATCGCCAGGGACAATCTCAACTGGCCGCCGCGGCTTCGCTGAAACTCAAAATAGCTGGAATCGGGCTGCTATCCCGTTTCGCCCCCGATTGCATGCCACGTGTTTGATTGGCCGAAAGTGCCATCTTCAAGCCAGCTACTTGCTCAGGAAGAATGCTAACCCGGCTTTGCACGAACCAGCCGACATTGTCGGAACGCGTCTCTTGCCGCAGCACCAAGCGACTTTGCTCGTCATCCGATTTTTCGATCGCAATCACCAGCCGATGGTTCTCGTCATCGCTGGGCACCACGTTGATAATCGTTTCGCGAATCATCCAGAAATACTTTCCAGAAAAATGTTATTGACAATCGTTCTCAACAAGCCAAATTCTAGCTACGCTAAAACCGGCGTCAACGGCAAAGTCAGTACTCGAAAACCACTTTTGCACTTCAGGAGACCCGCTTTTGACTGCTGACCCCCTGAAAGCCGCCCGATCCAAGGCGCAAAAACTCGGCATGAGCGATGCATCGCGGACCATTTTGCTGTGCCTGGATCGCAAAGAAGCCGGCTGCGCCAGCGGGAAACAGATGATGGCTTCCTGGAAATTCCTCAAACACCGCTTAAAGCAACTGGGGCTGGCGAAATCAGGGGGCGTGTTGCGGCTGAAAATGGGCTGTTGCGGAATTTGCAAAGCAGGTCCGATCGCTGCCGTGATGCCTGATGGCGTCTGGTATGGTTGCTGCACCCCCGATGTCTTGGAGCAGATCATCCAAGACCACCTGATTGGAGGTGAGCCGGTGGAAGAGTACCTGATCGCGCGGCCAGCCACAGTCGCTTTTTAGAACCGCACTTGTGAACTGATCCGCTGGAATTGTGCTGGAAGTATCTCGATTATTCGCGGGCCGGAAATCTTCCGGCGTCCGCTACCTTGAAAGCCAGATGCTCTAATCGCGAGGGCGGACTCGCAAATTTCAACCTGCGTGCGATATGATCAAGCCGGTAGTGCCTGAGAAGGATTGATGAGTTTGACTTGTTCCACCCAACTGGATCTGAGATGAACGCTGGGATGCAAAAGTTGTATGCAGCCACCACCGGCCTGGTGATCGCCTGCATGCTGGTGGGCTGCACCAAGTCCGACAGTGACTCTTCGCAAGCGGAACCTGCGGCCAGCGGTCTGCTCCCAACCGGCAGCGCTGAAGACGATCCAACGATTGAGACCGCTGCGCCTGCGACGCCGAAATCCACGATACAACCAGAAGCCGCCACAGCCAACTCGATCGCCACGCCGGCGACCGATCAAAACCAACCGCGAACGGACCAACCTGAAATTGGTCAACCGCAAACTGGCCAGTTGCAAGACACCGGATTGACGATCGCCAACCCCAGCCTTGCTGCTCAGCGAGAACTTCGCTCCGATTTGTCGCCGGTGGAGCTGGTCGAGTTTCTTGCTGGTGCGGATAAAGACATGCAGTTGATCGCCAGCGGTCGCGGCGGAATCACCGATCCCCGTCAGGCTCGCGCCGAAACGAAACGAATCAGCAAACTGAAGTTGGAAGCATCCAGGCGACTGAAGAAACATTCCGGCGCGGATCTCAAGTTGCAAATCGAAGGAGCCCGCGGTGAATTGCAATCGCTATCCACGCTAGCTTCCCTGGGTGATGCGAAATCGGCGGACGAGCTGGAAACACTTGCCACAGAGAATCTTAAGTCCAACGATCCAAGCCTGGTGTCCGATAGTCAGATGGTGCTGATCGGTTTTGCAATCGAATCGCTGCAGGCCGGAAGCGACGGTGCGGCAGAGAGAATCGTCGAGTTGATTGAAGATTTGGCTAGCGCTCCGACGACTCCCGAATTACCGGCGATGATGGTGATGGGCCAGGCCCGTGAAGTGCTGGCGAAATTCGACCACGTGGAGAAAGCGAAGCAAGTTCGCGACAAAATCATTGAATTGTTTGCCGACTCCTCCGATCCACACATCGCGAGAATGGCAGCTCAATTCGCCGGAAATGTCCGCTTCGATTCGATCGATCAATTGCGAAGCACTGCCGTTGCCGGTCAAACGGTCTCGATCGACCGTTGGCGCGAAGCGGCCGGAAAACTGATCGACGAATCGCCCGACTTACTAACCGTCCAATACCTGGCCGGTGCGGCCCTGGAATTCGAGGCGATCGGCAACGACGAATTGGCCGCCGCCACGTACGGCGTCATGACCGATCGATTCACTAATCTGGAGGAGGCAACCACGCGCGAAGTTAAGATTGCGGTCGAGGCCCGCGAGGCGCGGCTGGAAGTCATCGGCAAACAGTTCGATCCGGATCTGCCGTCGACCGGTGCTGCTGAGTTGTCGATGGAGGACTATCGAGGCAAGATCGTGTTGATGCCGTTTTGGGCGAGCGGATTCCCGGCTTCGTTGCAAGTCGTCCCGATGCTAACGAAGCTACGTGATGAACATCCCGATCAAGTCGCGATCGTCGGTATGAATTTGGACCCCGCTGGATCGCCGGTGGATACTTACGCCGACAAGCAACTCGGTTTTCCAAGTTACCGCAGTGTATCCACCGAAACAGCCACGATGGGCAACCCGGTGGCGGCCAGATTCGGTGTTGTTTCGATGCCATTCGTGGCAATCATCAATCAGCAAGGCAAGATCGAGGCGATCGATTTCAGTGGCCGCAAACTCGAGCCGACGATTCAACGGCTGTTGGCCGATCAGTAGCTCGACGTTGGAAGACATCGTAGGCCAGGACTCGTCTCTTATCGGTCGCGGTAGTTGTAGGCATCGACGTTTTCGTTCCTCACAACCATCCGACAACTGCGTAGCAGTGGCAGCGTATAGCCTGGGGCCAGGATTGCTCGTCTGAGCGAGCGGTCCGCAGCCCCAGGAAACGTCACGTGCAACCCGATTTTCCCCGCCGCGATTTGGCGGCATAGCCGCCA
>JBFJVZ010000015.1:0-38285 GCA_041623895.1 Pirellulaceae bacterium
AACGCAATCACATCTAGTGCTTTGTTCAGATTCAATCTTAGGGTGGTGGTCGTAGCCGATGTCGCCAGACTTCGGGGTATCTTGGAACGAACCGAATTCTGGCGAATCCGGCTACCCTAAAGTCAAAAGTTGACAGAGCATTGGTGGTGCTTCCACGTTGAACTTGTGGGTAACGAGCGAACTGTGGGTTCCCATAACGACTGATTGTCAGTGAAAATCTAGGGACAACGCCCCGCCGCGAAGCATTTGGGGAGCCGGTCTAACCAGAATCAAACTTTGACTTGTCCATCACAAACAGGAACACCCATGCTTAATCGAATCATTGCCGTTCTGGCGATTGCTCTCCCGAACTGTACGTCAGGCCATGACGTTATCGCGCAGGATGTGATCTCAAAGCCCTCCATTGCGTCCGCAAATGTCAAGCCCGGCATCAATGACAAGTTTCTTGACCCCGAATTGGATGTGAGTGAATGGCTTGGACGCTTCGAGATCGAAAGCCGCGAAGTTTACGCTGCTCGCCAGAGGGTGCTGGATATCTGCGACATCAAGCCGGGGATGACCGTGGCCGACATCGGCGCCGGCACCGGGTTCTACAGCCGTCTGTTTGCGTCAACGGTGGGCCACCATGGATGGGTGTATGCGGTTGACATTTCGCCGCGATTTTTGGAGCACATCAACCGTCAGTCAGAGGACGATAAAATTGACAACCTGACGAGTGTCCTTTGTTCCGATCGCAATGTCAGCCTGCCGCGGGAATCCGTCGATGTCGCCTTTATCTGCGATACGTATCATCATCTCGAGCATCCCTTGGCAACACTGGCGTCAATTCATCGCGCCTTGAAACCGGGCGGCACCTTGGTTCTGATTGACTTTGAACGCATCCCCGGCAAGTCGCGCGAATTCATCATCGGCCATGTGCGAGCCGGCAAAGAAGTCTTCCAAAGTGAAATCGTCGCCAGCGGATTCCGTTTCGTCGAAGAAATTGATGTGCCGGAATTCCAAGAGAATTACCTGTTGCGATTTCGCAAGGAATGATGTCGGATTCGTGGTAGTCCTGCGACTCCGTTCGCAGGGCATTTCCGGCTTTGCCGCAAAACCCCTCGGGCGTCACTTGGCCTACTTTTCTGCAATGCAGTACAGATACTTGTCACTGCGAATCAGCAGTCGCCCATTATCAACCACCGGACTGGCATTGAAGACACCTCCGTCGCGAAGTTCATTAACCGCGAGTTGCTCGAACTCTGGTTTTGCGGCGACCACGAATGACCGGCCACTGCGCGTGAGGTAGTAGACTCGGTCGCCCGCCAACACGGCCGAAGCATACACCTGGCCGGCTCGGTCCAGCCGTTGCTCGTAGATGACATCACCAGACTCGGCGAGTGCGCAATAAGCAATACCGCGTTGCTCATGCATCCAGTACAAATGCCCATCGCGATAGACTGGCGAAGATACATTCGAGCCTTTCAGGCTTGTCCAAATCCGATGAGTTGAAGTGACGTCGCCGCTTCCTCCCGTGCGAATCGCCAACGAGGCGACGCCTGATCGACCACCGTAACAGTAAACAACGCCATCATGAGCGATGGGGCTGGGCACCATGTACCAACCGATGTCCGTCTTGCATGACCAAATCTTGTCGCCACTTCGCGGATCAATTGCATAGACGGTGCCTTGAGTCGGCACGATGAGCTCTTCGCGTCCCGACTCGGACTTGACCACTAATGGAGTGTTCCACGCTTCCTTGATGCCGCCAGTTGTCCAGACTTGTTCGCCCGATAAACGATTCAGTGCAACCAGCGATTGGCTCTCGACGCTGGCATTGACCAGAAGCAAGTCGTTCCAGATGACGGGCGAAGTCCCGGAACCCCAGCCATGGGTTCTTTCGCCGACATCAGCGTGCCATTTTTGGTTGCCGTTATGGTCGAAAGCGAACACACCCGACTTTCCAAAAAACACGTAGACGTGATCCGCATCAGCAACGGGAGTGCTGGCTGCATACCCGTGATCACGAATCTTTTCCTGTTCGGGCAATTTCGCGGGGATGGACTGATTCCAAAGGATGGAACCATCATTGCGATCAATCGCGATCAGGTGCCTGTTCAAATCTTCCAGGCTGCCGCTTGAATCTCCCGGAATGAAATAGCCGGTATAGCAAGTCAGATAGACATGGTCGCCGAACACGATTGGGCTTGAGGCCCCAGGTCCCGGAAGCGGAGTTTTCCAGGCAATGTTTTCATCGGCATTCCAAGTGAGCGGTAACCCGCTGGACTCACTAATGCCCATCCCCGTGGGACCGCGAAATCGCGACCATTGACCGGCATTCGTCGAATTCCGGTTTGCGACCAACTGCACTTTTCCAGGCTCACTATGCTCCTGCGTCGGAGTCCGCGAAGTAAGGGAGGCGTCGTCTTCAACGGGCCAATCCACACATCCACCGGCGCACAGCACCACCAACACGATGCAGACGGCGTGTTTGCAAAGCGAACTTTGGTTACCCACTTCAATCATTTGCCTGTCCTTTACTCTGATCTGTTTGCCAAGTCTGGTCGTTAGGCGACTGTTCAGGTTGCTGACGGCAAGCTACCTGAACAGCGACAAAAGACCAATCTTACAAGGACGACGACCTTCGGTGTTGGCCACCGTTAGCGGGTCGGTTGATGCCGATTTTCTTGGTCGGACCGGTTCTAGTGTCTGAACGCGAAACAGTCGCCTTGATATGCCGATAGCAAGAAAAGCCTCTCAATCGCAATTTTCATTAGCAAGGATGCCCTCGCGTGCTACTCAAAGTCTTGCCCTTCATTCTGATTGCCGCCACACCGGCGATGGTAATCGGGCAAGTTCTTGGTTCACAACCCGAAGCCGGGATTTCGGTCGGGCTGGATCAGTCGGCGTTGCGGAAGCCAGTCGACAACGAACAACCGATTCAGGCATTGACGCTCGCGGATCTGGAAGGCCTATCGTTTCAGAACAATCCGACGCTGAAGGTGGCGGCTGCACAGATTAATGTGGCGCGCGGCCGGCAACTGCAGGCGCGCCTGTATCCGAATCCGGTCGCCGGCTATCACGCGACCGAAATCGGAAACCTTGGTACAGCTGGGCAGCAGGGCGGATTCATCAGCCAGCAATTCATTACTGCTGGCAAAAGAAAGCTCGATCAGGCGATCGCCGGTCAAGAGATTGCAGAAGCAAGTTTTCAGCTTCAGGCACAACAACAACGAGTTCTGAGTGATGTTCGCATTCGCTTCTACGAGGCCTTAGTCGCTCAACAACGAGTCGCGCTGACAACGGATCTTGCCGGCATCGGCGATGAATTGGTCAAAGCTACCGAAACCCTGATTAAAGGGCGACAAGGGACAGAGAACGACTTGCTGCAAGCTGAAATCCGGGCAGATGAATCACGCATCCTGCTGAACAACGCCGAAAACGAGCATCTCGAAGCGTGGCGCAGATTATCGGCCGTCGTCGGCACACCAGCCTTGCCTATCGCTCCCCTGGATGGAGAGCTTGACACAGACATTCCGAGGCTGGATTGGGAAACATGTTACGCACAGTTTTTGTCAAGTAATCCATTACTCAATGCCGCTCGCAAACGCATTGATCGCGCAAAGCTCAGAATTCAAAGAGCCAAAAGAGAGCCAATCCCAAACGTCGATGTGTTAGTCAGCGTGAGACACAACAATATCACCGGCAGCGATAATGCCAATGTGATGGTGGGGCTGCCGATTCCGATCTTCAACAAGAACCAAGGCAACATTCGAGCGGCCGAGGCTGATTGGATTGCCGCCTGCAACGAGTTGAAACGCGTTGAACTGAAACTACAGGATCAACTCGCGGTTGCTTATCGACGATATCTCAACGCGCTCCAGCAAACCGAGCGTTTTCGGGAGCGAATGGTTCCCCGAGCCAGGCGGTCGCTGGATCTGGTTTTGGACGGGTATCAGAAAGGGCAGGTCCAGTACCTCACGTTGCTGACAGCTCAGCAAACATACGTGCAGGTCAACCTCTCCTACCTTGACTCGGTGAGGGAACTACGCAGAGCGTCCAGTCTTATTGAAAGCCAGCTATTGACGGACAGCTTTGCTGGTCGGAACTAAACGGTCCAGCAGCCGGGAACTTTCGATTGCCGGGTCGCAGGTGTCGATGTATGATGGCATACATGCGAGGCTCCATCATCTACTCTCGGGTCATTTCCTTTCTGCTAGTCGGTGCAGTTTTGGCGTGTCCGCTGTCCTGTAAAGTTGGCGCATGTCACATCGATGGCTGTTGCAGCGGCGGGGCCGACAGTGCGTGCGAACAATGCGCGGAAGCCGAAGATGCTTGCAGCGGCGAGTGTTGCTGCTGTGATGAAGCATCAAACCAGGACGAAAGCCGCGGGCCTGATCGATGTCCGAAAGAATCGATGTGTCAGGGTGTCTGCGGCGGGGCGATTTTCGAGGAGCCCTGCATGTTGGAGGAAGCGGATGTTTCGTTCTTGCTGCCGCTACCCGATATCTACCGAACTGCCACCACTTCGCAGCTCAAAGAACGAACAGGTTTGCCGGGTTTTTCCGGCCATCTGACGTCCAAGAACCAGGGCTGCTTCTTGCGGATTCTGCACATGTCTTTGTTGTGCTAGGCAGTGCCGTACACGGAGTTTTTTCCGCGGCCGCGCTGCGACTGCGTCTTCCGAAAAAACTCTTGTGCTCTGTCAGTATTCGTCAGCGCCCGAAATAAATGTGCTGTGACAATCGTCGGTAACATCCTGATCTTGCTGTTAACACCATGTTCTTCCGCTTGCTCCCTTGGGAGTATGCCATCCGTAATCTATTCCGCCGTCCGTTGCGGACATCGTTAACCTTCTTAGGGCTGACGACTGTCGTCGCATTGGTGTTTGTTGTCATTGGCTTCATCCGAGGTCTCGAGCGGTCGCTTGCCGTAAGCGGAGATCCACAAACGGCCATCGTGTTTTCCCTCGGCATGGGTGAAAACCTCGAGTACTCGTCCATCGCCATGCGAACCAGCGATCTGGTTTCGGCCAGCGTCGTTGGGATTCAACAGAGATTTGGCGAGAAGTATGTTTCGCCGGAGCTGTACCTTGGCACCCAGATCGGTGTCGCTGCTGGAGAACCTTCGATGGGACTTGTTCGCGGCGTGACACATTCTGCGTTGCTTGTTCGACGTCAGATTGAGATTGAGGAAGGTGATTGGCCCGCAAGCGGGGAGGTCATGATCGGCGTCATGGTCGCTGCGAAACTTGGAGCTACTCCGTCAGAGCTGGGTGTAGGTCGGGCGATCGAATTTGAGGGTCGCCGTTGGCGTATCAGCGGAATTTTCTCAGCCGCTGGGTCCGCTTTTGAATCGGAAGCCTGGTGCCGACTTGATGATTTGCAACAGGCGATGAAGCGACAAGACCTTAGCATCGTTGCGGTGACACTCGCCCCAACTGGCGCGTTTGCGGATGTGGATCTTTTTTGTAAGGAACGGCTTGACCTGGAATTGCAAGCCATGAAGGAGACCGAATACTACGCAACCTTACAAAAAGACTACGGGCCCGTACGTTGGTTGGCTTGGTTGGTGGTAGTGCTGGTGTCCGGCGCCGGCATCTTCGCTGGTTTGAACACGATGTATGGCAATGTGGTTGGGCGTATCGCGGAGTTATCGACGTTGCAGACGATCGGCTTTGCGCGGCGGGCGGTTGTCATAAGTTTGATTCAAGAAGGCGTATTGATGGCGGCGGCAGCAAGTCTGCTGGCGGCGCTGATCGCCGTGGTCTTTGTAAACGGTGCTGCGGTCCGATTCACGATGGGTGCGTTCGCGCTTCAAGTCGATAGCATCGCTGTGTTGGTCGGCTGCGGAGTTGGTCTGTCGCTTGGATTTCTTGGGGCGATTCCTCCTGCGATCCAAGCATTGCGAATGCCCATCGTGGATGGGTTGAAAGCGGTTTAATTTTTTACTTCGGTCCGATTAGTGGCCGACACATTCAAGGAGATGACGATGAACAAGTGCTGTGTGTTGACTTTCAGTTTTGCGCTTGCCGGGCTGCTGGTCGGATGTTCTCAACAGACGGAATCGAACCAGCAAGTTAAGGAAGACGCGATTTCAATGACCTCGAGCGCGGATGGATCGACGTTCCTGTTGTCGTCCGAGCCCGACGGGGCAGAAGGCGTCATCAAGGTTCGCGAGGTCGCTGCGGACGGCGAAGACATCGTTGTTGTCGGTCGGATTGGCGGCAGTGCCAATCCGTGGATCGATGGTCGTGCGGCATTTTCCATCGTCGATGAATCCTTGCAGGCATGCAGCGATATCCCCGGAGACGGCTGCCCTGAGCCGTGGGACTACTGTTGCGAAACGTCGAAACTGCCGGCGGCGACCGCACTTGTGAAGGTCGTTGATCAACATGGTGATCTGGTGAAAACCGACGCCAAGCAACTGTTGAATGTTGAAGAGCTTTCCACGGTCGTCGTTCAGGGCAAGGCGCAACGAGATGATGCCGGGAATCTGACTGTTCTTGCCAGCGGCGTATTTGTAAAAACGAGTGATGATTGATGAGCAACCAAGTTGATCTTCGAGAACTGGCAATTGATCGGGGCGCAGCGGTCAAGCACAGCGTACGAAATCCGCGTCACATGTTGACCCGGTACCTGCTGCCGGCGTTGCTGATCCTCGGATTCTTGTCACTGGTCGCGTGGGCATCACGAGATTTGGTCTTTCCGCCGAAACCCGTGACCGTGGTGCCCGTGTTCTCAACTTCCGCGGAAACGATGCAGGAGGGCACACCTCTATTCAAGGCGGCAGGCTGGATCGAGCCGCGACCAACGCCGATCCGCGTTGCCGCACTAGCGCCAGGCGTCGTGGAAAAGTTACTGGTTGTCGAAGATCAAGCCCTGACCAAGGGAGAAGCGATCGCCCAGTTGGTGACAGATGATGCAAGATTCGCACATCAACGATCGCTGGCAGACCTCGAATTGCGCAAGGCAGAGCTGGATGAAGCCATGGCGGCTTTCACCGCAGCCGAGACTCGCTTGAAGCAGCCCGTGCATCTGGAAGCTGCCCTCAACGAAGCTCAAGCGGCTTTGGCGAAAGTCGATACCCAGTTACAGACTTTGCCCTTCCAGGTGCGGCGAGCGGAGGCAGATCACGCAGCCATGAAACGTGATTACGAAGGCAAAGTGGCAGCCAAGGGCGTCGTCGCCGGCAATCAGATTGACATCGCCGAGAGTAAGGCGGAGGCGGCTCGGGCCACACTCGAAGAGCTTCGTGATCGCTTCAACTCGCTGGAAAGGGAGCAACAGGCGTTGGCGGGCCGTCGAGATGCGCTGAAGACGCAACTTGAATTGCTTGCCGATGAGAAAAAAGCGAGGGATGAAGCGGGCGCACGAATCAAGGCTGCCAAGGCCCGTGTCGCTCGAGCTGAGGTTCTGGTCTCCGAAGCAAAACTGCGGCTCGACAGAATGTCCATTGCTGCGCCGATAGACGGACGCGTTTTCCGGCTGATTGCTCACCCGGGCGCGCGTCTTGGCAGCGGCATGACTCAGTTGCCAGGACATGACGGAAGCACGGTCATCACCATGTATCGCCCCAGCATGTTGCAAGTTCGCGTCGATGTTCGCTTTGAAGACATCCCCAAAGTGAGTCTCGGCCAGCCTGTTGAAATCGACAATCCCGCACTGCAGTCGCCACTCAACGGCAAGGTTCTATTCATTAGTTCCGAGGCGGATATTCAGAAGAATACCCTGCAAGTCAAAGTTGAGATTCCAGTCCCGCCTAATGTCTTCAAACCGGAAATGCTGGTCGATGCAACGTTCATGGCGCCGCAACAAAAGCAGGCGCCGCGTGAGTCTGCGGAACCGAAACAAGTGAAATTGTATGTGCTTCAGCAGCTGATTCAATCGGACCCGACGGGCCCTTTTGTTTGGCTCGCCGATCAATCCGAGGGCGTGGCAAGAAAAGCCGCGATCACCACGGGACCTGTCGGCAGCAACGGACTGGTTCAGATCACCAGTGGCCTAAACATGGCCAGCCGGATCATCGCCAGCGGCAGCGATTCCTTGCGGGATGGCGAACGCATCAACGTCATTGGCGAAGATCGCGAGCTGGGAACGAAAGAGCTGCATCGTAGCGGCGGAGATTCCCAACGGACCAGTCGGCTACCGAGTGGAGGTAACGAGTAATGGCACTGATCGAAATCAAAGATGTTTCAAAAAGCTACCGCAAAGGCGACCAAACAATCACGCCCCTTGACGCGGTTTCACTACAGATCGAAGAGGGCGAATTCATCTCGCTGATGGGAGCCAGTGGTACCGGCAAGTCCACGCTGTTGAACCTGATTGCCAGTATCGATCGACCCGATCGGGGCAGTATCCTGATTGATGGAACCGACATCACGAGGTTATCCCGCACAAAGCTTGCAAATTGGCGAGCGGCAAACATGGGATACATTTTTCAGACGCACAATCTTGTTCCCGTTCTGACCGCATTCGAGAACATTGAGCTGCCCTTGCTGCTGTTGCCTCTCTCTCGCAGCGAGCGGTGCAGACGAGTCGAGATTGCGCTTCAGGCCGTAGATTTGCTCGATCGGGCTGATCACTATCCACGGCAGCTCTCGGGCGGTCAAGAGCAGCGGGTTGGTATTGCAAGAGCCATCGTGGCCCACCCCAAAGTCGTCGTAGCCGATGAACCGACCGGCGACCTGGATCCTGATACGTCCGAGCAAATCCTCAAACTTCTCAAGCGACTCCAGGAACAGCTTAACGTTACCTTGCTGATGGTTACCCACGATGTTGACGCAGCCATGATTGCGGACAAACAGTTTCGCTTGGACCACGGCAAGCTCGTGCAGACTGGAGGCACAACTTTCGAGCCCAATGTAGTGTCGGGCGTAAGTTAGTGCATTTTCAGATATCTCGTAGGCCAGGACTTGTCCTGGCGCCTTACTGCCAGGACCAGCCTGGCCTACCGATCATCCCACATCAATGCTCTAGACGGCATATCAGTCGGAAATCGAAAACCTGATGATCAAGTTTCTTCCCTATGTATTCAAAACGCTGTGGCGACACCGGTCGCGCACGATCATCACGGTCAGCGGGTCGGCGGTCGCTCTGTTCGTCTTCTGCTTCATTGGAGCGGTAGAGGAGGGAATGCACGATTTGCAACGCCGTCAAGCAGCGAAAGGTTCATTGATTACCTTTCAAGCCAACAAGTTCTGTCCGGCCACAAGCCACCTGCCGCAAGATTACGATCAACAAATCATGTCGCTGGACGGTGTCAGAAACGTGGTTCCCATCCAGGTGTTCACGAACAACTGCCGCGCAAGTCTGGATGTGATCGTTTTCTACGGCGTTCCACCGGGCAAGTTACGCCAGGCTCGCGACTTTCAACTCACCTCGGGCACTTGGGCCGAGTTCGAGCAGCATCAGGATGCCGCCATGGTTGGCCGCGCGGTGGCTAACCGCCGGCGGCTGAATGTCGGTGATAAGTTTTCGATTGGCGAGTTAAGTGTCAACGTTGCCGGTATCTTCACGAGCGACGATCCGGCAGAAGAAAACTACATCTATTCGCATCTCGAGTTTCTGCAGCGAAGCCGCGGCATGAATCGCGTGGGAACAGTAACGCAACTGGAAGTCCTGTTGCACGAGGGCGTTGATCAAGTCGCCAAATGCCAGCAGATAGACACGCTGTTTCGTGGCGGTCCTGTGGAAACGGACACGCGGCCCAAAGGCGTCTTTCAAGCCAATAGCCTGGGAGACCTGGTCCAGTTGATCGGAATGGCCCGTTATCTGGGCTATGCCTGCGTCGGGCTTGTGTTGGCGCTTGTCGCCACCACCACGGTGATGTCAGTTCAAGACCGCATTAAAGAACACGCGGTGCTGCAAACCATCGGCTTTTCTGGCCCTCGAGTCTTTACGCTTGTGATGGCTGAAAGCATTTTGCTTGGCGTGGCAGGAGGCATTTTGGGAGTTGGTTCAGCCATGTTGATGCTCAAACTCAGCAGCTTATCCGTTGGTGCCGAAGCCGTTACGGTTGCCTTCACGCCCTCCATTCGGCTGGCCCTGATGGGCATGGGAGTGTCGGCAATCGCCGCTACGATCGCCGGAGTCGCTCCCGCATTCCACGCCGCCAAAACGGACATCGTGCCGGCGCTGCGTCAAACTTAACGTCTGCAGTATCGGCGTAGCGGAACTCGCCGAGAGTTTCGATTGTCCCTAGTAGTCTGTCAAGTTTTGACTTTAGGGTAGCCGGATTCGCCAGAATTCGGTTCGTTCCAAGATACCCCGAAGTCTGGCGACATCGGCTACGAACACCACCGAAAGTGTTCGCGATGTCTTGGCGACTTCCACTACCGCTTAGATTCCCATCTTTGACCTGGACTTTGGTTCCGGCGCCCCATTTGCAGACGTATCTGGCCTATATTGAGTAGCCGGAATCGTGCCGGGTGTGGTGTTGGTGATCTTGTTGCGACGCGAACGACAAAACGACGGAAGATGGACACGCTTGACGAGCGTTGCATGAACGAGCCTGCTTATCCTTTTTTTCGCCGTCTGGCCCGGATTTTCAATTCGGGTCAGTCCCGCTGCGTAATCCTTCACGGCAATATTTACGATCTTTTCTGGGATGGGAAAGACTACGTTCCCCTGATTCACTTTGTCCAGGAAAAGACGCAGGTCGCTGGTCTGATCCGGCTGGTGTATGAGCTGAACGGGCCGATTCGAGTTGATGCAGCCGACTATGATCGGCTCCGCGATGCTTGGGTCAGCTGGAAGACCGGGATGGACGCCGAATCACTGAACTTGCAAGATCTGAAGCGACGTGAAAACGTCCTCAAACAACGCCGCGACGAATACGACTCGCTGATACGTGGTTCCATTGGCAACGCAACTCAGGCGCTGGAATTCCTTCGTCAGTTGACGATTTGCTCGCGAACGACGTTACGCGAAAATTTGATGATCATCATCGAAGCGGCGGACATGATGTTGCCCGCCGGCCGCGGGGATGTCGCCGGCCTGAATGATGCCCAGCTGCGACGGATCAGCATTGTCAGCGACTGGTTTGGAGACCCGCAATTCATCACGGGAGGCGATTCGGTTTGCTTGATCGCCGAATCACGAAGTCAGATTCATCCGCGGATCGCCAGGCTTCCGCAACTGCTGGCGGTCGAAGTCCCGTCGCCGGCGACCGATCAGCGCTTGCATTACATCGAACACTTTCAAAACTCGTCGGGCAGCGCGGCAGAATTGTGGACGACTGCGCGTGGGCTGGCGGAGTTTAGCGCGGGCCTTTCGATCCACGCCTTGCGGCAGCTGTTGGTGCAGGCCGCGTACAACAATCAGCCAATGAAGCCCACCGATGTGATTGCGATGGTTCAGCATTACATTCAAGGCCAGCTTGGCGAGGATGTGGTGGAGTTCAAAAAACCAAAACATAATCTGGACGATGTCATTGGCTTTACGCAGCTGAAAGAATTCCTGCGCAACAAGATGATTCCACGGCTGAAGACCAAAGGCGAAGCCGCTTTGCCGGGTGCCGCGGTGGCCGGTCCGATCGGCGGTGGCAAGACGTTTATCTTTGAGGCCTTGGCCGTAGAATTGGACATGCCTGTCTTGGTTCTTAAGAGCATCCGCAGCCAGTGGTTTGGCCAGACGGATGTCATCTTCGAACGGCTCCGGCGGGTCTTGGAGGCTTTGGAAAAGGTGGTGATTTTTGTTGACGAAGCCGACACTCAGTTCGGTTCGGTCGGTGCGGGGGCTCATGAAACCGAGCGTCGTTTGACGGGCAAGATCCAGGCGATGATGAGTGATTCTCGCTTGCGGGGTCAGGTGATCTGGTTGTTGATGACCGCGCGAATCCACCTGCTTTCGCCGGACATCCGACGCCCAGGTCGAGTTGGTGATTTGATTATTCCGATTCTAGATCCGCGCGGCGAAGACCGCCGCGCATTCATCGACTGGGTGTTGGACGCCGCTCCGTTGGGCGACGACCCAGAGACGCGTCAAAAACTGGTAGACTTATTGGATGATCAGGTGCTTGCCAAAGATTACTCCGCGGCCGCGTTTGCATCACTTCGCAGCCAGATCAAGGCCGAGTCACCTAAGGACGAAGACGAACTGATTGCGTTGATCCGCGATCATTTACCACCGGCTATCGAACAAACGCGAAGGTACCAATCGCTGCAAGCCTTGGTGAATTGTACTCGCCGCAGCCTGCTTCCGAATCCGAACATCAGCGACGATGATCGAGCCCGCTGGGAACACGAAATCAGACAACTCGAACGAGAGGGGATTCATTGATGAATGTTGCTTGTAGCCGTACTTTTGGCCCGTGGACAAACGTTGCCTTGGGGCTCATCCTGGTCGCGACCGCCGCGGTCTGTTCAACACCCGCAACGGGCCAGGAAAAGTTCTCGCAGTTGGTCGGTCCGGTTGCGGTCAAAGCGGTTCAGAAGTCAGACGTGCTGGAAGTCCCCTTCATCACCTGGGGCGGCGATGTCGCCACGTTCCACGCCAATGGCGGCTTGACGACGAAGCCAAACACCATCTATGCAGGTCACGGTCTGAATCTGAAGCTCACGCCTGGTGACGACTTCATTGGCCAGGTCAAGAATTATCTGAGCGGCAAGACGCCATTTCTGCGCGGAACATTTCGAATGCTGGGTCAAGCCAGCGAAGTTTTGGGCAAGGACCCGCGGACCAAACCCGTGGTCGTGCTGCAATTGTCTTGGAGTGCCGGTGACCACATCGTTGGCCGTCAGGAAATTAAATCGCTGAACGATTTGAAAGGAAAACGCATCGCCTGCCAGCAGGGCGGCCCGCATGTTGGCTTGCTGTACGACTCGTTGGCCACCGCGCAACTGTCCAACGATGACGTGACCATTGTTTGGACCAAGGACTTGACGGGCCCCGAGGGTGCTGCGGAACTGTTTCGCAAGGATCCCAAGGTCGATGCCTGTTGTGTGATCACACCTGACATGATCGGATTGACCGGCGGCTTTGATTCGGTGGGCTCCGGTGCCGAGGGCACCGTCAAGGGAGCTCGCATTGTTAATAGCACGCAACAAATGAGCCGCAGCATCGCCGACGTTTATGCAGTCCGCAAAGATTGGTTTGATGCCAACACGGAGACGGTGCAGAAGTTTGTCGCCGGATACCTGAAGGCGAGCGAAGATGTCGTCGCGATGCGCAAGGAATTCGAGTCAACTCAGCGGATGTCGTCTGAGTACCGCAGCTTGTTGACACAATCGCAGCAGATTTTCGGCGCTGATGTAATTCCCAGCATTGAAGTCGATGGGCACGGCCTGCTATTGGATTGCTCTTTCGTCGGGCTGCCGGGGCAGATTTCCTTCTTCAATGACCCGGGAAATTTGAATGGCTTTGATCCCAAGCTCAGCAAAGCGTTGGATTTGGCAACCAGTTGGGGCTACGCGGATCGCCGATTTGGATTTGAGCCGGCGGGCTTTGATTACCGCAAGCTTGCCGGGTTGGCCAAAGTCGAATATGTCGAACCGACACGTGAAGGCGGGCGGATTACCGACGCGGAATCGATGGATCAGTTCTTTGGCCAAAACCTGGATGCCAACACGATCGTTTCTTTTACGATCAATTTTCAACCGAATCAAAACGACTTTCCCGCCGACCGTTATGGCGCCGATTTCAATCGTGCTCTCGAAGCCGCTTCCACATTTGGTAACGCGCGGCTGGTGATTCGCGGTCACAGCGATCCAACGAAAACGCTGGTTGACATGCTGCGGGCGGGCATTAGTAAAGGGTTGATCAGACAGCAAGGCAGCAAAGGCAACTACCAGTACTTCCTGGAGGGCAAGGAGCTTGATTTGCAGCAGATTGACAAGCTGCAGGAATTGATCGAGCAGGGAGTTTTCGCCGGCGGCAATCCCGATCCAAAGGTGACGATGCAGGCCGCATTGAATCTTTCCAAAAAACGTGCCGAAGCGGTCAGTCAGGCGCTGATGCAATTCGGAAGTGCTCAGGGCGTCACGGTCGATCAAACGCAAATCACGCCAATCGGTGCCGGGATTTCGGATCCGGTGATTGCCAAACCCAGAAGCCTGGAGGAAGCAAAGAAGAACATGCGCGTCGAGTTTCGGATCGTGAAAGTGGAAGCCGAGGCGATCAAGGCAACGGACTTCGATTTTTGATTCTGGTCAGAGAATTTCGGAACAACGGTCGAAGATTACTGGTCGCCGGTTAATACGGAGACAGCGGCATTGTTCTCTTTGACCGATCAAGTTACCGCAAGAAAATGAATAGCCCCGTGAGAAAATTTAATTCCAAGCTGCGACGCCGCGAACCCATTGGTGGTGTTCACTTGTCTGTCCCAAGCCGAAAAGCCGGAGCGGGAAAGTGGAGCAACAGTGCGGATGATCTTCCCCTGGTTGCCGCCGCGAGATGCCTGACGCCGTTGGCGATCCTGATCACGTTGCTGATTGGTGCCGCCTCGCCGAAACGAATTTCTGCAGCCGACCAATACGTGGTTGTGGTCCTGGATGACAGCGGCAGCATGGGCAGTACCATGCGCAATCGACGAAGCGGTAAGATGCAGGCTGCAAAGCAGGCGCTGCAAACCGTGCTTGCCGATGTTCCCGATGAAGCCGAAGTGGGAGTACTGGCGCTGAATTCGATGGTAAACGGCAGTAAATGGGTCGCGCCCCTGGGCCCGGTCGACAGGACGATTATCCAGCGGCAGATCGCGGGCATCAGGGCCGACGGCAACACACCGCTTGGCGCAGCGATGAAGGCCGCCACCGACGCGCTGTTGGAAAAACGCGCCCAGAACGTTTACGGCATCTATCGTTTGCTGATTGTGACCGACGGTGAAGCAACCGATCAGAACCTGGTGGAAAAATACTTGCCCGATATCAGAGCTCGCGGCGTGGTCACGGACGTGATTGGCGTCGATATGAAAAGCGATCACAGTCTTGCCACCCAAGTCAATACTTACCGCCGCGCTGACGATCCTGAATCATTAAGACAAGCGATTGCACAAGTGTTTGCTGAAACCAGTGACGAGGATACCGATGCGGGGGCGTCCGATTACGATTTGCTTGTTGGGTTGGATGATGACGTCGCTTCAGCCGCGGTAACCAGTCTTGCCAAGATCAGCAATCAGCCGATTGGTGAAGCCAATCAGCAGCGATCTGCGACCAGCCGGCCGCCGCCGACTACATCCCCAGCACCGCCAACGATCCCGCGCAGGGCGCCAACACCGCAAAGACCTGCCGAGCGTGACGGGGGCTCGGGATTGGGAGCGGTTTGCACCGGTTTGTTCATCATGTTCCTTTTGATGGTCGCCTTTATGGTGGTGGCATCAAAATTAGGCCGGTCGCGCAAAAATTGACCATAACACTTACGTCCATCGTTCAACTCATCGACAGTTTGATTCGACAGGTTATTGACCAGTGAACAAGGGGAAACTTCTTGCCGTTTGCGTGATCTGGTTGATCATCTTTGGTGTTGGCGCCGCGACCTGGCGGTTGCTGATCACGCCGATGCGACAAGCAGAGCAAGAAGCGGAAGCGAAGCAGCAACAAAAGACGATCATCGAGGGAAGTTCCAGTGACTCACCCTACGATCACGAGTTGACAATCGCTTTGGATTCGTTTTCCGGGTACGCGGTTTTGCGAAGTGACTTGTTTCGGCAGCTTCTGCGCCGGGAAAAAATCAAGCTCGTGCTAATCGACGATAAGGCAAACTACCAGAATCGCTTGCAGAGTCTGGATACGGGCGAAGTCCAGATGGCCGCCTTCACCATCGATGCGCTGATCAAGACTTCTGCGCTCTCAGGAGAACTGCCGCCGGCCACGATTGTGGCATTGATCGACGAGACTCGCGGTGCCGATGCAATGGTTGCTTACAAAACGGCTATCAAGAATGTCGACGACCTGAATCATGAGGACACCAGTTTTGTGCTCACTCCCGATAGCCCCAGTGAAACGCTCGCTCGCGTGGTGATGAGCACCTTCCAGCTGGATCAGATTCCCGCTGATCCTTTCGTGGCGGCGGCGGATGCGGAAGATGTTTTCAATCAATGGAAACGGTCCAAGAAAAATTCTCGGCAAGTTTTTGTACTTTGGGAGCCTTATGTTTCCAAAATTCTGGCCAATGATTCGATGCACGTAGTTATCGATAGCTCTCGGTTTACCGGATACATCGTCGATTGCCTGGTAGCTGAACGCGACTTTCTAGTCAAGAATCCGGACGTCGTCCAACAAGTTGTGGAATGTTACTTCCGCGCGCTGTACGAGTACCGGGACCCCAAGTCGATGGCTGGGTTGCTGCAATCGGACTCGGAAATTGACGCGGCGGTCAGTGAAAAACTAGTCCAAGGAATTGACTGGAAGAATACGCAGGAGAACTTCGCCCATTTTGGGCTCAGAAACGATCCCAGAACACAACATCTGGCGGACATGATTGAAAACATCACCAAGGTGTTACTCAGCAGCGGAGCCATCGATGCTGATCCGGCCGCTGGCAGCCCCAATCGACTGTACTACGACAAGCCGTTGCAGGCACTGTTCGCCTCGGGATTCCACCCGGGTGGTCAGTCCGCTGACGAAGTCGTCGATTATGATGCGCCGCTGCCGGAGTTGAGTGACTCGCAATGGGAATCGCTGGTGGAAGTTGGTACGATCAGGATGCCGACTCTGGTCTTTCCTCGTGGAACGGATACCGTGACCGAGCGCAGTGAGCGAATCCTGGACGAGTTAGTTGAGCAACTCAAAACCTGGCCACAATATTACGTTATCATCCGCGGTAACGCCTCGCTTCGTGGGGATTTGGAGGCCAACAAAAAGCTGGCTGAACGTCGCGCCAAAGCGACCGAGCAATATCTCATCAGCCACGGCGTCCAGGAGCGTCGGATCCGCGCCCTGGGGTCGGAGCCGAGCGGAACAACCAGTGTCTCCTTGTTGCTTGGCCAATTACCGTACTAAAACCTTCGCTATACTGCCGCCTACACAGGAGACCCCCAGCAGAACGAGCAAACGGGAGAATACAGAGTTGGATGATGTGAAGCGAAAGGTGATGCTCGACCTCTTTGCCTCACCCGGCACCCTCATACCTATGGTCGTGGGAATTAGCTCGCTGCTGCTTTCTTGGGCAGTTGGCGGCGACCCGACCGCCAACGCCATTGGGATCATTGGCGTGTTGGGAGGCGTGGGGCATTTTGCGACACGATTGGTGCTGGGCCTGGAAGGCATGACGGAGCGCGCCTACCAGCGGATCGTCCAGCGGCGACAAGAGGAACAAAAGCAGGCACTGGATGACTTGGAGCAAAGACTTAGCCGGGACGGCGACCACCGCACGGAAACTTGTTTGAGAGATTTGCGAGGCCTTTATCGGACATTTCAAAACAGCTGTGCTGACGGTCAGGTCGTTGCCAGTCACCACCAGGTTGTCAGCCAGGTTGAAGAGGTTTTTCATGCCAGCGTGCAGCAGCTAGAAAGATCGCTTGAGCTTTACACAATCAGCCAGAAACTAACCGGGACATCAAAAACGGAGATCCTGAACGAACGCGAGCGAGTCATTGAAGAAGTGATCGATACCCGAGACCATTTGAGTTCGACGATTCAACGGTTTCAAACATTCGCAACGCGGCGCAATCAATCCGAACTGAGCCGCTTACGCGATGAACTGGATGAAACGCTGCGAGTGGCGCAAAGGACAGAAGAGCGAATGGCCACCATCGGCCGCAAAGAAAAAAACTACGACGAATCTGAGTTTGAATAGAAAGGAACCACCACCATGTTTTCAGCAATCGGCAAGTACTTTCGCGCCGTTTGGTATCTGATGACGTTTCGCGTCGACAAAGCAAGCGAAGCGCTCCGTATGAATCCGGGCGTGATTTCCGCGAATTACGATCGCATTATCAAGGACAAGAAAGAGCGGTTGAATCAATACAAAGACGCGATTTCTGCGATGGTCGCACAGGAAGAAACAAAAAAACAGAAGTTACGGACGATCAACGAAGAACTCCAGCGATTGCAAAAGCTAAAGGCCGGTGCAGCCGCGAAAGCAAAAAAGATCGCCCAACAGCATAACCACGACCCGGTTGCCACCAAAAACGATCCTGACTATGTCAAGTGCCAATCTGCATTTCAGGATTTCAGTTCAACCTTGGCCGAAAAAGAACAACGCGCCATGGAGTTAGAATCGGACCTGGAAGAGTTAGTCAAGAATGTATCGGGACACCAAACCCACATCCAATCGCTGATGCGGGACATGGAAAAATTGAAGGAAGAAAAGCACGACGCCGTCGCAGATGTTTTGTCAGCCCGCGAAGAGGAGCAGATTGCCGACATGATGACCGGCCTGAGCAACGACCGCACCAGCGAGGAACTGCGAGAATTGCGTGAACTGCGACAAAAGGCCGGCGCCAAGGCGCGGGTCAGCCGCGAACTCGCCGGACTCGATACAAAACGGGCCGAAGCCGACTTCCTGGAGTACGCGCAGGATCATCAGGCCAGCGATGAGTTTGATGCCTTGATTGGGCTCACCGATGCACCAGCGACGGAAACTCCGAGCGAAGAACCACGCATTCCCGAGTGAACTTGATCTCCAGTTCACTCACAATCGTCCACTAAAAACAATTTTCTTTGAAGGAATCCTTTCCATGCGAAAAACCTCGGCAATTTTTTTGGCTTCGATTTGCGTCATCATGGTTGGCTGTAGCAAGGGCAAGCAAACAACTTCAGGCGCCGGCGGGTCCAGCGAACTGGGCGACGCCCCCACGTTCTCGCTTGCCTGGAGCGAGTACCCGTCCTGGTCGGTGTTCGGTGTCGCACACGCCAAAGGACTGATTGATGGCGGCGAAGGTGTGCTAGGGCCCATCGAAGAAAAGCACGAGGTCGATATCGTGCTGAAAGAAGCCGATTACGACACCTGTTTGACTTTCTACGGGGCATCGCAAGTCGACGCCGTCTGCATGACCAACATGGACACCCTGGCGCCCGCCCTGACGCGTGACGCGGTGGCCATTTTGCCCACCAGCACCAGTGTGGGGGCGGACGCTTGCATCGCAGTAGGTGTCGACGATCTGGATGGCTTGAAGGGAAAAAAGACGTACGGATTGGAATTGTCGGTTTCCCAGTATTGCTTTGAAAGGAACCTTGAATTGCAAGGCAAAACGATTGCCGATTTCCCCTTTGCGAACATGGATCCCGGCGCCGCGGCCCAGGCAATGCAAACCAATCAGGCTGACATCGAATCGATCATGGTTTGGAATCCTTTCGTGCTGCAAACGCTTCGCACTCGTAAAGATTCCAAAGTGCTGTTCGACTCGTCGACCATTCCAGAAGAAATCATCGACATGGTGGTCGTCGCCAAGGATGCCCTGTCGCGTCCCGGTGGGGAAGATTTCGCACACGCGGTGGTGGAGACGTTCTACGAAGTCAACAAAATGATGGCCGATCCAGCGACGAGCGATCAGACGCTTGTCGCGATTGGGGAAAAGTTCAGTAGTTTGAAACTTGAGGACATGAAGGAAGTCGTCAAGCAGACGCAGTTTTATTCAACCCCCGATGCGGCAATTGAACTCTTCACAAAAGAAAAATTCCAAAAAGAGACGATGCCGATGGTGGTCGATTTCTGCGTGGCCCATGGCATCGTGGACGGCAAGCCCGTCATCGGTTTCAACGATGACAACGCCCAGGTCAACTTTGTCACGACCTACCTCGAGTCCGCGAAAAAGCAGTAAACGTTGATGATTCGACAGCCCATTGGCCTGTGGACGAAGATCGGCATCGGGATGATGTCGGTCTTCGTCTTGTTTGTCGTCTACGAGTACCTGGCGTATCGCCAAACGCAAGCGAACCCCGATCAAACCGTTGTTCCGAGCGTCCTTTCCTGGGGCGAAGGCTGGGCGCGGATGACCACAGCCAATGATCGCGGTGAACGTTGGTTGTGGGAAGACGTGAAAGCCACCTACGGGCGCTTGTTCATGGGACTTGGCGTCGGTGTCGTCTTGTCGATTCTTGTCGGCGTAGCGATGGGAGCCTACACCTGGCTGGAAGCTTTCTTCGCGCCGCCGATTTCCTTTCTTGCCAAAATACCGCCAACCGCGATGCTGGCGGTGTACTTCGTGGTCTTCGGCACGAGCACTGAGTTTTATGTTGCCATGGTCGGTTTGTCCGTGTTTTTCACCTTGGCCCAGTCGATCTATCAAGCGGCAAAAAAGGATGTCTCCGACCACAGCGTTTACAAGGCATACAGCCTTGGCGCCAGCAGCCCCGAAGTCATTTACGAGGTCTTGTGGAAACAGATCTTACCGCGGGTGATCGAGTCCATTCGTCTGCAGATCGGTCCCGCCATGGTGTTTCTGATCGCCGCCGAATATGCCGTGGGCGGAGATGCCGGAATGGGTTATCGCATCCGGCTTCAACAGCGGATTTTGCACATGGACGTCGTTTACATTTACCTGATTATCTTAGGCTCCACCGGTTTGTTAATGGATTGGACCTTGACGCTGCTGCGCCGCAAATTGTGCCCCTGGTCGGGTGAGTGAACGAATGAAATTTTTTGACAGCGCCCTATGACATATGCTTTAGAAATCGACGGCGTCTCACATTGGTTCGGCACCAACAAGGTACTGAACAACATCAATTTGCAGATCGCCGATGGTCAAATTGTGGCTGTCGTTGGCCCCAGTGGCTGCGGCAAATCAACGTTGCTGCGCGCGATTCTGGGCACTCATCCCGCGAAAGCCGGCAAGATCTTGGCGGACGGACAGGAAATTACCCGCCCCTCGCGTGCCGTCGGCATCGTTTATCAGCACTATTCGCTGTATGAATTCTTGACCGCTCAGCAAAATGTCGCTTTCGGTTTAAAGCTGGATCAAACCAGCATGCCGTTTCGCCTGTTTCAGTTTTGGAAATGGCGAGATCTGCAAAGGGACCATCTCCAACAAGCTGACGAGTTTCTGCGCAGCGTCGGACTACAAGATGCCATCAATCGTTATCCACATGAATTGTCGGGCGGGATGCGTCAACGTGTGGCGATTGCCCAGGCCATGATCATGCGTCCCAAAATCCTGCTCTTGGATGAACCGTTCGGCGCCTTGGATGAGTCAACACGCAAGGGGCTGCAAATGATGTTGCTGCGGTTTTACCAGGCAAATTTGGAGGCGAAACGCAACAATCAAGATCCCCCTTACACGATTCTGATCGTGACTCACGAATTGAACGAGGCTCTGTACGTTTCCGATCGAGTTGTGGGACTGTCGCAATACCACACCGATGGCGAAAACGGATCGACGATTGTTTACGATCGCCCTTGTCCGGTTTTTCATCCCGACGACGTTAGGGACTACGATCGTTTTTTGCACCAGCGTGAAGAACTAAGAAAAGCAGTGTTTGACAATGAGGAAAAGGACTACCAGCAGTACTTGACTTTTTGGACTGATTTACAGCAAGCACAGGCGAGCTTGATGGAACAAGAAAAAACGTAGCACAAGAATATTCTCGGCTACGTGTTCGTGAGTGCGACCGCCACCATGCGGCGGTCGCACTTTGTTAGCTTACCGTTGTTCTTAGCGAACAGATGTCAATTGAGTGTACATCCGATCGATACCGTGACGCAGCGTCCAAGCTCGTTGAGTTGGACAATGCTGCTGACGAGCTGACGTGAGCACTGACTTCATGTGGTGCTGCAGGCCCGAATCCGGAGTCGACGTCATCAAATGAGTTAAGGTCTGCTCGTAGACTTGAGCACATCCCGCGTGGTCGCCGGAGTTGTATAACGAGGATCCATGTGCAACCGCGTCACTGAGAACTTTACGAGCGTCGGCCCGCTTTGCTGGAGGCAGCAAGACGTTGTCGATAATATGGATCACGCCATTGGCAGCGTCGACATCCGTAGCGACCAGCTTTGCCTTGTTGACAAATGCTTCTGAGTCTTTGACTGCAATCGTGATCGTCGATCCTTGCAGTGTCTTGGCTGTTTTGGCGTTGATCGCGGCATCGGAGTAAACGCGTCCGGAGACGACGTGGTATTTGAGGATGTCGACAAGCTGTTGCTTGTTCTCAGGCTTCAACAGCGATTCAACCGTGCCTCCAGGCAGTTTCGCGAATGCCTCATCTGTTGGCGCGAAGACGGTAAACGGTCCTTCGCTGCCAAGAGTCTCAGCCAATCCCGCGGCCGTTGCAGCAGCCAGCAGAGTCGAGAAGTCTCCTGCCTCCGCGGCGGTTTCGGGAATGGTCTTGTCAGCCGGCAGAATCACGGAGTCGATGATATGAATCACGCCGTTGTCACATTGAATGTCAGTTGCCACGACTTTGGCGTCATCAATCTTCACGACTGAGCCGTCGACTTTGACATCCACTCGCTGACCGTTGACGGTCGTCGCTCCTTTAATATTGACCACTTGATCGGCGAGGACCCGACCGGGAACAACATGATAGGTCAGGATGCCCGCTAATTTTCCCTTGTTCTCTGGTTTCAGTAGCGATTCGACCGTACCCGCGGGAAGGGCGGCAAACGCATCATCGGTCGGTGCGAACACAGTGAAGGGGCCTTTTCCCTTTAAAACTTTGACCAAATCCGCTGCATCCAAGGCAGCCGCCAAAGTTTTAAATTTGCCGGCTTCCACGGCCGTATCGACGATGTCGACTGCTTTGACGCTGGTCGTTACCGTCGCTGCGATAGCAAGCGAGAGAACGCTGTGAGCAAGAAATTTCATTTTCTGGTTCCTGTATGACAGTTGTTTTGTTTGTTTACTACGACTTGGCCGAGTCAAAGCATTGTTCGCAGCTGACAAGAGGTAGAGTTCGGATGAATTCCGGAATATTCAATTGTCCGGCAATTCCCGTAATTCTCAGCAACGCTTCGGGGCGTTATCGTAACTGTCTGTCTCAGGCCCACTTGTAGCACAGCCCAGTTTGTGACAGGCGATCCATGCCAGATTTCTTTCAGCACGATTTGATTACGACGATTCATGACCTTCGCACCGGTCAACTCAGCCGACTGGAGGACATGCTTCGCGAATCGACGCGTCAAAGCAAGATAGGATTAGTTTTGCCGGTAACCGCGTCCGACATGCGCGCTGAACCTTTTGAGACGATCGTTCGCGAATTGCAACACGCAGACTACATCGATTCCATTGTCGTCACACTGGGCGTTGCGCCAGAGCGAGCGGACTATGAAGAAACATGCGGAAAAATTGCTCCGCTGGGAGATCGGGCGCGTGTTCTATGGACCGATGGTCCCGAGATTCAGTCCCTGTATGGCGAATTAATCGACGCAGGGATCCCGGTTTCGATACCGGGAAAAGGACGCAGCGTCTGGACGGCATTTGGATACATGCTGGCCGATCCAAGTATCAGCGTTTTCGTGCTGCATGATTGCGACATTGTCGATTACGATCGGTTCTTGCTTTCGCGTCTCTGTCTGCCAATGGTGCATCCAGGCTTGGATTTTGAATTTTGCAAAGCCTACTACGCGCGCGTAACCGACCGCATGCATGGCCGCGTCGTACGTTTGTTGGTGGCGCCGCTAGTTCGCGCACTGTTGCAGACTTTTTCGGATAGCCGTTTCATCAAGTTTCTGGCCAATTTTAGATATCCGCTTTCCGGTGAATTTTCGTTGACTCGAAACCTGGCGCGAACGAATCGCATCCCCAGTGACTGGGGGCTGGAAGTCGGCACACTGGCTGAAGTATTCCGCAACACCTCGATTAAGCGCGTCTGCCAGGCTGACCTTTGCAGACTTTACGAACATAAGCACCAGACGCTATCACTGGAAAACAAGCAGGCCGGACTGATGAAGATGGCGACGGACATCATGACAACGATCTATCGCACACTTGCCAGCCAAGGCGTCGTGATGAGCAGTTCGACGTTCATCATGCTTAGAAGTTCCTATTTGCGCACGGCGCAAGATTGCATTCGACAATATTCCGCCGACGCGTTCGTTAACGATCTAACGTATGATCGACATGAGGAAGAAGCCGCAATTGACGCATTCGCGGAATGCGTCACGACCGCCGCGGACGTTTTCCGCAACGACCCAAATGGGGGACAGGCAATCCCAAACTGGACTCGAGTGCGTGCGGCGTTTCCCGATTTCGCGCACCGACTACGTGATGCCACCTCTTGAGTCTCAGGGCGTGGTGATCTGGAACCAGATTGGACGAAAAATAGATCGCAGGCTTTATCATGGACTTTGTTAAAAAACATCTGATTAAACCGGACCAGGCAGTCGACTTGAAATCGATTCAGACAAAGACCAAGGGGCCGTTCCAGGGCAAGACAGACGCCAAAGACTTTACGTTGGAAACCGTCGACAAGATTTGCGATCTGCAGTACAGGATGTTTGTCGAGCAAAAGCATTCGCTGTTGATCATTTTGCAGGCGCCGGACGCAGCCGGAAAAGACGGTTTGATTCGTAAAGTGCTGGGGAAAATGAATCCGCAAGGTTGCCGCACCTACCCGTTTAAGGTTCCCAGCGCAATCGAACGAGCACATGACTTCCTCTGGCGAATCCATCGATGTACTCCGGCTAAAGGGATGATTTCGATCTTCAATCGATCACATTATGAAGATGTGCTGGTTGTCAGGGTCGAGGATCTGGTGCCAAAGCGTGTGTGGAGCAAGCGGTACGAGATCATTAATCAATTCGAGGCGAATCTGGTCCAGGCTGGCACACACATTCTGAAGTTCTATCTGCACATCAGCCCCGAAGAACAACTCGAGCGATTCAAGAAACGGCTCGACGACCCGGAGAAACACTGGAAGTTAAATCCCGGCGACTACGCAGCCCGCAACAAGTGGGATGATTTTCGCGCCGCCTACGAAGACGTGCTCGATAAATGCAGCACCCAGAATGCACCGTGGTTCGTGATCCCGGCTGATCACAAATGGTACCGTGACGCGTCGGTTGCAGCGATTGTGCACGAAACGTTCAAAAACATCGATCCACAACTTCCCCCTGTGGATGTTGACCTGGACGAAATCCGTGCCCTGTACCTGCGTGAAGCAGCTGAGTACGCACAAGGACAGTAGCGGAAGACGGAGGAATTCCGGTATGCTGACGAGCGAAAAGGGGTCAGACCCCGAGACCGTTTTTCAGCTGCTCAATTAGGGAAACAATGTCCATCCGCCGCGTTAACTGTCCCGCATGTAAGTCGGTGGCGAATGTTCCGGCGACCATGACCGACATCAAATGCCCGTCATGCGGACAGGTTTGGAATGTCAACCAACCGCAAGCCGCCGCACCGGCGTCGACACCGGCATCAAGCGATAATCGAGGCAATTCAAATGCGGCTGTATTCGCCGGCGTCGCGGGCGCGGTAGTGATGTTGGCCATCCTCGGGATTTCGATCGCCTTGTTCTTGCCTGGAACAGAAGATACGAAGCCACAAGATCCTGTCAGTAATACAGCGTCTAAAGAGGTCGAAGTTGCGGTCGTCGAGGGCCCGCCAAGTTACCGCGAGGTCGACTTGCCTGAGTCGACGCGTCAAAAGATTTATTGGGATTACCGGCTGATGGCAAAATCATCGATCGAAAAAAAATTGATGATTCCCAAGGATTCACCGGTCCGCAGCAGTGTGGAAGGAATGCTGCAGAAGACGGTCGATCGCGAGATCAAGCACTTTTCACTGCTGTACAACATCAGCGAGGACGATGTCATGCAAATTGTTGCCGAAGGCGATGCCAAGCAGTGGCCGGGAAGCAAGAAACCAGAAAAGTCAGTCCCAAAAGAATAAGAATCGCGATGATCCCTCTGTTCATGGCGTTCAGATCAACGCGTGATTTCTCGGCGGTTCCACTGGAAACCGTGCGTTACTTTCGCTTTCTTTAGTTGACCTGACAATAGACATGTTCGCGGCAGGTTATTCCCATCAAAGTAGAATCGTTCGCCGTCGCAGCGATAGACTTCGTAGTAATGGCTGGTAATTTCAGATTCCGCCTTATCTGTCACCGCCTTGATCGACGGGAGTTTCTCGTGCACCACCGTCTCATCAACACGCGTGATGTCGGCGAATCCGAGTACCGATACTAATCCGCCTCTGGAACAGTAGAATCCGCATTCGCAGATGGTGAGCGCGAACGAAGCCAGCTTTCGCATTCCCCGGGCAACAAAGCAACCGCCCAAGGCGAGCGCGAGTCCAACCATCAGCAACGTGATCCAACGCAGCATTTCGCCGGCTGTTAGCGGACCGCTGACCGGATCGAAAGTTTGTCGACCCGTCCACATAGCCAGAGTCAGACCGCCCGCAATCATCAACATCGAGATGATGAATCCGGCAATGATGTTGGAGGAGTTTGCTTTCAGCGTCCTGACCTCGGAACCGAGGGAAGGGACGGTTTGAAATTTTGGCTGCGGCAAATCACACTCTCCACGAGTGAGAGAATTTTCGGGATTATACGAATCCACCTCGCTATTGCACGTTTCCAGTCATCACTTTGCGGGAAAACGTCATGCACTTTTTCTCAGGGATGAGAAGCACGACAAGCTGGGCGAAATATGTCGTTTATGAATGCCGAATCGCGCCCTGTCTGCCTCCGGCCAGTGCCTGTCAAACAAGCGTGCTATACTCTGGCCGCAACCGGTTTTGCGTCTTGTCCCAGCGAAGGTAAGGTGGATTGATGGGTATCGGTATTGGCATCCTGATGATGATGGCGTTCGTCGCCGCCGTAGTCTTGGTTTTAGTTATCTTTCTGATCACGATCTACAATCAACTGGTAGCGCTATGGAATCGCGTGCGAAACGCTTTCTCACAGATCGAAGTCCAGATGAAACGCCGCCACGACCTGATTCCCAATTTGGTCGAAACGGTCAAAGGCTACATGAGCCACGAGCGTGAGACGTTGGAAGCCGTGATTCGGGCGCGCAACAACGCGGTGGAAGGCTTACAGGTCGCTGCCAAAGACCCCGGCAGTAGTGAAGCCTTGGCGATGATGGTCGGGGCTGAGCAAGGCCTATCTGGTGCCCTGGGCAGATTGTTTGCGTTAGCAGAAGCGTACCCCGACCTGAAGGCCAATCAAAACATGGCCCAATTGACCGAAGAGATCACTACGACCGAAAACAAAATAGGATTCGCGCGCCAGGCCTACAACGATTCGGTAACTCGATACAACACTTACCGTCAATCATTTCCCCAGGTGATTTTCGCGCCCCTAGTCGGACATGCTCGAGATTGTGACTTGCTGGAATTCGATTTGCAGACCATTAGTGAGCCTCCTAAAGTCTCCTTCGATTGAATCTCCAGGCTTGCACAATTGATGCAATTGGCTTTTGCTGCCGATGTCCACCGACTTTTTTGAACGCCAAGATCTCGCACGTCGGAATACCATCTGGCTGGTCGCGTTGTTCTTGTTGGCGCTGATTGGAATTGTCGGCACGACTACGGTCGTGGCTTTCTTCGTGGCAGAGTCTTACGGCCAGTCGCAGCGCGATCAAGCAGTTGATGGCGTTATCGTTGCGGCGGTGGTCGGAGCAGCAACGTTAGCGGTAATTGGCCTGGGCACGCTAGTGAAAGTCATTGCCTTGAGATGGGGTGGTGGCCGCAGTGTTGCCGAGGCGGTCGGAGGCCTTCAGCTGACGCCCAACGCCAACAGTCTTGCCGAACGTCGCGTCATGAACGTCGTCGAAGAGATGGCGATCGCATCGGGAACACCCGTACCGCCGGTCTATCTGATGGAGGAGTCATCGATCAACGCTTTTGCGGCTGGCTATTCACCCAGTGATGCGGTGATCGGAGTCACTCAAGGTGCCATCGACAATCTGTCACGAGATCAGTTGCAAGGAGTCATCGCGCACGAGTTCAGTCATATTCTCAATGGCGACATGAGAATGAACATTCGGCTGATTGGGATTCTGCACGGTATTTTAATGCTGCACCTGATCGGTCGCATGCTGCTGCGGATGCTCCGCTACTCGGGCAGATCGCGGCGAGGCGGTAAAGGAGGCGTCCAGGCAATCCTGGTCATGCTTGCGGTCGGCTTGGTGCTGGTGCTGCTCGGTTGGATCGGTCATCTAATCGGCGGCATGATCAAGGCTGCTGTTTCTCGGCAACGCGAATACTTGGCCGATGCCAGCGCGGTCCAGTTCACGCGCAACCCCGACGGCATCGGTGGAGCATTAAAAAAAATCGGCTCGATCGGGAAAGGATCGTTGATCGAACATCCCGGTGCTGAAGTCGCCAGTCACATGTACTTTGCCAAAGGCATCTCCGAAGGCTTTACTGGATTGATGGCCACGCACCCGCCTTTGGAAAAACGTATCTTGGCAATTGACCCCAGCTGGGATGGAACGTATCCCAAGGTCGACGTTCGGCAATCTGCTGCACAGCAAGATCTGTCTTTGCCCGGCGTCGGCGCTGGATTTGTGGGCGAAGTCCAAGAGGAAATCCCCGTCGCCGAAATCATCGAGACCAGCGAGCGTGTGGGGGATCCCGAAAAAGCTCATCGCCAATACGCAGAGCAATTCCTCGCCCAGATTGATCCGATACTCGTCCAGGCAGCCCACGAACCGTACAGCGCTCGCGGCTTGGTATTCGCATTATTGCTGGACCGGAACCCGGGGATTCGCCGTCGGCAGTTCGAGGCGATCGCAGCGCTGTCGGAGTCACATTTGGTAACAACTACTAAGAAACTTTGGCTGTTGACCGACCAGCTTGCCGATCAAGCTCGTCTGCCGCTGCTTGACATGACGCTTCCGGCGCTGCGTTCGATGTCACAGCCGCAATATGTTGCTTTCATGCGTACATTTTCGCAGTTGGCCGCTGCAGATGATCGACACAATCTATTCGAATGGACGCTGGCACAGATTCTGATTCGGCATTTGAAGCCCCATTATGTTGCCGTCAGGTCACCGGTGACGTTGTACTACAGTTTGAAGGGCCTGGTGCAGCCGATCTCCGTTTTGTTGTCGACATTGGCCCGAGTCAGGCACAGACAAGAATGGGTACAGCCATCATTTGACGCAGGCAGCAAACACGTTGGAGAAGTTAAGGTCACTTTGTTGCCAGCCGAGGCGTGTACTTTGTCGGCATTGCACGATTCGCTAAAGAAATTATCGCGAGCGACGGCGCGGCTGCGTGGACGGCTGGTAGATGCTTGCGCCGCCACCATTGCCGCTGACGGTCACGTTGCGGTCAAAGAAGCGGAATTGCTGAGGGGCGTAGCGGATTTGCTTGACTGTCCCGTACCGCCGTGGGTCAGATAGCGTCTTGTGGCCGGCACGAATGCTGGCACCAAATCAGACTGCTGAGCATATAAAGAAGCGGCCGTCATTTCTCCAACGGTAACTGCATGATCAGCGTGCCGTTGTGTCGAATCAGCGAGTAGCTTTCATCACCTTCTTGACCGGCAATATCTTCCTCGACGCTGGTACGAAAAGTGTACTGGCCTGACCCAACCGGTTTGAACCGCACCTTGCCGCGTTGATCCGTTTTCAAATTCATGCGGAACTTTTTGGGACCGCGAATATGTATTGTTCGATCCGCGGCCGGCGATCCTTGCCAGAGCACCCTCAACTCAACTTTGTCCTCGCTGTCATGCGGCACGATGTCCAAATCCATCTGTTCGGCCCGGCCCAGCTCGTGCAATTCCTCGTGCGAGTCGACGTCCAGGTATCGGGCATAATAATGCAGCAAGACATTCGTCTTTCCATAGCGGTAGACACCGAACTTGCCGTAACAGTCAATGCTCCGCGGTCCGGCTTCAGCCAGCTTGGTTGACAGCCAGCGACGATCATTTTCGCGTACATCGACTGTCTTGATCAGCTTCGCCTGCGGATCGTCAATGGTGCGAATCCACAATTTGCTGGTCTCGGTGAAATGGTCCAAATAATGTCCATCACCGGCGTGAGGTGATTCTTCAAAATAGATGTTTGCTGTACCGAATTTGCCTGCATTGCTGTCAACGGTGGTCCACAGATAATGTGCGGACGCAGTCGACAGACCGGAACACAAGTTGGCCAACACGATGAAATGGCAGATGGCACGGTTCACGGTGAAAAGTTCTCCTGGGGGAATCCGCAAGGCAAATCAGGAAGTTGCCGTTCTGTTCTCGGTACGCAAATAAGACGGGATAGGCATTGCTAAGTGCGTGAAAGCCTGACGTGAATGCAAATCCTGACGAAAATTGGCTGTGTCATGCCAATTCTGGCTTCTGAGCGCTGCAAAATCCTCGTCATGCGATGTTATCATAGAGGACGAATTCGCCAGGGGTCAGTCTTTTCGGAACTTTTCTAGCCTCCAAACAACATGCGCGTTGAGCACCGACTGAACTGGATTCTCTTTGGGATCATGTTATCGCTGGGGCTGCCGGCGGTTGGCAGCGTTGTGTCGGCAGTCTTTTTTCCCGAGTCACGATTCTCACATCTTCCCATCCACTCGCTGCTCGAGGCGACAGGTGGATTGATGGCGATCGCAATCGCCGGAATTTTGATTGTCGAGCGGCCGCGGAAAGAGGATTCTGACCATTATCCTTGGATGGCCGGCGGCTTGACCGGCATGGGCGTGCTGGACTTATTCCATGCGTCCGTGATGCAGGGGAATAACTTTGTTTGGTTGCACAGTACGGCGACGTTCTTGGGTGGCTTTCTGTTTGCCTTCGTGTGGTGTGGTTCTCGGATTTTGAACCAACGAACAGCTCAACAATTTCCCTGGATCGTACTTGCCGCTTCGACAGCTTTTGGAGCGGCCTCATGTGTTTTTTGGCCTTACATTCCCACCATGGTGGTCGACAGCGAATTCACGTTGTTGGCTCGGGCGCTGAATATCGGCGGCGGAATTGGCTTCGCGATCGCGGGGTTCTTTTTTGTTCGCCGTTTTCACACGCACTTTGACCACGAAGACTGGCTGTTCGCGGCGCATACCATTCTGTTTGGCGCAGCGGGAATCCTGTTTGAATTGTCAGCGCTTTGGGATGCAGCCTGGTGGTGGTGGCACATTCTGCGGATGGTGGCCTATCTGGCCGCGTTGACGTTTGCCGTGCGTGCTTACCTGGACGCGGAACACGAACTGATCACGATGAATCGCCAGCTGAATGACTTGAACCAGAATTTGGATCACACGGTCGAGCAGCGAACTGAGCAGCTTAGCTACGAGCGTTTTCTCTTGCGTACCTTGCTCGAGCATCTACCGGACGCGATCTATTTCAAGGACCGCGAGGGACATTTTCTGCGTGTCAGTCGGTCGCTGGCGCATCGCTTCGGTTGCGAACCGGAGGAATTGATTGGCAAGACGGACGCAGATTTCTTTCCAGAAGAATACGTGGCGGAAGCCCAAGCCGATGAACAGGCGCTGATGAACTCGGGCAAGCCGTTGATTGGTAAAGAGGAGAATCCAAACTGGAAAAACGACGGCGAAATCTGGGTGTCCACGACAAGACTGCCGTTGCCTGACAAGGACGGAAAAATCATAGGAACGTTCGGGCTCTCGCACGACATCACCGTGCAAAAAGTTGCTCAGGAGGCTGCGGAATCAGCCAACCGTGCGAAAAGTGATTTCCTTGCTAATATGAGTCATGAAATTCGCACCCCGATGAATGCGATCATTGGCATGACCGATTTGGTGCTTGATACGAAATTGGACGTCAATCAGCGCGATTACCTGACGACCGTGCACGAATCCGCTGAATCATTGTTGACGATTATCAATCAGATTCTTGATTTCTCAAAAATCGAAGCTGGAAAGTTGGAGTTAGAATCGATCGACTTTGACGTCCGCGAAGAAATCGGCGACACACTCAAATCGCTCGGTGTTCGTGCCCATGAGAAAGATCTCGAACTGACTTGGCATGTACACTCCGGGGTTCCCATCTGGCTTCGCGGTGATCCCGTTCGGTTGCGGCAAATGATTGTCAACCTGGTTGGCAACGCAATCAAGTTTACGGATGCGGGCGAGGTCATGGTTGAAGTGCAGCGTGAAACGGATCGGGATAACAAAATCCGTCTGCATTTCGCAGTTAGCGACACAGGAATTGGCATCTCGAGGAACAAGCTTGACCAGATCTTTTCCGCATTCGGGCAGGCCGATACGTCAACGACTCGTGAGTTTGGCGGAACCGGCCTCGGATTGGCGATCACCTCTCGGATTGCCGAGGCGATGGGTGGACGCGTTTGGGTCGATAGCGCCGCTGGCACGGGCAGCTCATTTCACATCACTGCCAGCTTCGATGTCGGCTCTCCAGCTTCCAGTGAAGATGAATTGCCCGACCTTACCGGTTATCCAGTACTGGTTGTTGACGATAACCAAACGAACCGGCGAATTCTGAAGGAGATGTTGGAAAGCTGGGGGATGACCGTCAACACCGTCAACGGAGCCGACCAGGCCATCAGCATGTTGCAACAGACGGCGAGCGATCAGCGGCCTTTGCCGCTGGTCATCAGTGATGTCAACATGCCCGAAGTCGACGGCTTTATGCTTGCCGAGCGATTGCGATCGATCGCTGATTTGCGCGAAACGGTGGTCATCATGCTCACCTCCGGCGGTCGTTTCGGTGATGTTAAGCGCTGTGAAGAATTGGGCGTGCGTGCACATTTGATGAAACCTGCCAAGCAATCGGAATTGCTGGAGGCGATCATGGTCGCGGTCGGACCGAGTGCAAACAATCGCGCAGTCAAAGTTAGACCCGAACCGATTATCGATGCATTGTCTTTGCCGTCGAAGAAAATCCTGCTTGCCGAAGACGGCAAAGCAAATCAGATGATGGCCGTCGGGTTATTGACCAAGTGGGGTCACGATGTGACCGTAGCTAACAATGGCCAGGAAGCAGTTGATTTGTGGCGCAACAAAACTTTTGACTTGATCCTGATGGACGTGCAAATGCCGGTGCTTGATGGGTTCGATGCAACGGATCGTATTCGAGAAATCGAAAAGCAGACAGGTGGGCACATCCCTATCGTCGCCATGACAGCCAGAGCCATGAAAGGGGACCGGGAACGCTGCCTTGAGGCCGGTATGGACGACTACGTTTCCAAGCCGGTGCGAAAAGTGGAACTGCATCGCGCATTGACCAACGTGCTTGGCGTGCCAGATCCGACCGAACAACAAACGCCCGCCGACATTGACGGTACCGACTTGGTCATTGATTGGGACGCCGCGCTCAAGAACGCCGGTGATGACCCAAATATCTTGCGTGACGTCGTTGATGCCACACTGCAAGAAATGCCGGAACTGCTAAATCAGCTTCACGATGCGATCAAGACTGATGACGCCGACTCGGCCCAACGATTCGCGCACACCATCAAAGGCTCGGCAATATCGATCGCGGCTAGCAAGACGGCAGCCGTCGCTGCTGCCATCGAAGACGCTGCCGCGAACAACAACCTGCAGGTAGCGCGAGAACAACTGCCGACTCTGGGCGCGGAGGTCGACAAACTGATCGAACGCTGCACAAATCTAACCAAGCCGCTGTAGCTGAGCAGTGAAGGAAATCTCGTCCGCTGGCAGCGATTGGACCCATGAATATCGTTCACGTGGTCCCTCTTTCGCGTGTGAAACTGCCTTTTGATGGCAAAACGAGACCACGTAACTTGGCAACTTTTGACGATGTTGATGGCTGCTACTGTTGTAAGCGAATTGTCTTTTGTGACGTGTCGATTTCTGAACGGGATCGTGACGGCTGTGGGTCGATGCAAATAGCGTCCACTTCCTTTGAGGCTCGCCAAAATGATCCGCCTGTCGATCGCTCAATTTGCACGGATTCGTAAACGCCGCACGCTGCTGACTTTGCTGGGCATCGGCATGTTGGCCGCAAACGCTAGCGCGGCTGACATTCTTGTGTCGACGGATGCCGATTCCGGTGCCGGATCGTTGCGTGAGGCGATCACTCAGGCCGCTGATGGTGATCGAATCGTTTTTGAAATACCAGCCACACCCACGATTACGTTGCTGAGCGATCTGCCGGAGATTTCTGTCGACATTTCCTTCGCCAACAACAACGCAGTCGACGTCACCATTGATCGCAATGACAATGGACCTCTCAGTTTTACCGGCAGTTTGGCCGACCCGACCGTATTGGTTGTCAACACGGGAGGCGCTCCCTCACTCGATGCAGATATCCTTGCCTCGGCAGGCACGACGATCTTTGGTGCCGGTGCCGTCAGCGGTAACTTAGTGATCCCTGGAACGCTTGCCCCCGGTGCGGATGCGGCCCCCGCGTCGATTGGGACCTTTAGCGTCACCGGTGATTTGGACGTTTCATCCGCTCAAGTCCAATTGGACATCTCCGCCGCGGGTGCAACGTTGTCCAGCGACTTGATCGAAGTCAGCGGTACGGCGACGGTGGACGGCGCGACGCTGGCGCCAAATTTCATTGGTGATCAATTCGCGGTTGGCCAGCAATTCCTCGTCCTGGACTCGACCAATCCCATTGCCGGAACCTTCATCAATCAAGCTGACGTGTTTGCACTGCCGAACAATCCGTTTCTGCAGGCCGTGCAAGATACTTCGCTGGGAACGGATGATTTTGGTTTCTCGATTGAAGACAACGGTACCCCGTTCACTTCCGTTGTCTCAGGTTGCAATCAAACTTCTGCCGCCGTTTTGCTGGACACACTGCAAGCCAGCGCAACGCCGCCGGCCGCTGTGCTCGCCTTAAGAAATGGGTCGACCGACGCGGTCTTGCTGGCTGTGGATCAACTGTCCGGTTCCATTTATCCATCGCTCATTGGAGCGGAAATCAATCACATCCAAAACAATCTTGAATCCATTCGTGATATGGTCTCCTGGCACGCTAGCTCTGGGACAAGCACGCTGACGCCGTGGGCTCGTGGGTATGGAGTCTCTGGTCAGGTCGATCGAGACGATTGTCAAACAGTCGGTTATCGACAAGAAATCGGTGGCCTCGAACTGGGATGCGGATTGGGCAGTAACAACGGACTGGCAGCTTACGGGTTTGCCCACTTGGCGGGCGGAAATCTAAACGCACGAGGTGTCGACCAAAAAGCAGACACCGAATCATATCGTGGAGGCGGCTGTCTGGTGTATGTAGGTCAAAGAATCTACCTGCTGGCGGCTGCTGGCGCCGGCGGACAGGAATACGACGTTCGTCGTTCGTTGAGCGCATTGGAAGGCTCGAGTTTCGTCACAAGCTCCTTTGATGGTTCCGCCCAATTTGGATACTTTGAAATGGCGTTTGCCACGCCTTGGACGCCCTACTTTGCGCTGCACACAACGCGCGTGGACTTGGATTCAATCACCGAAACGGGGGATCCAGATTTTGCCTTGATCAACGACGGCGGCGACGGTGATTCGCTGCGAGGTGTGTTGGGGATCGCACTCGCGAAAGCCGCACCGACGCCGATCGGCATGGCAACCACGCGACTGCGATTTGGATGGCTGCATGAGTATCTGGATGAGTCACAGACATTTGTTTCTCAAGTCGCCGGTGGCGGCACGCCAACCGGGTCGTTGGTGGATCGCGGCGTGGCTGCCGGAAAAGACTGGGGATTTGTCAGAACCCAGGTGGAAATGGGAACGTTGCTGGGCGGACAATTCATGTTTGCCTACGAAGGTCAGTTCAACAGCGATTCGTCGTTCAATGCGTTGTTGGCAGGAGCGGGTTGGGCGTATTGAGCTGGGCGGATTGAACACGGCCAAACAGTCTTCTGGAGTTGCCGGGCATCTTCAGTCGCCGACGAACGTCCGCGATAACCGAGTCGCGGGAGTTGACTGTCCACTTCAAAACCGCTCGGCTCCGCGACTTATGGGGTGCGTGTAGGCGCACCAGCACTCGTCGTACGACTGTCTGTCAAAGAAGTACCGATCATCAAACGAAAAAACATTCACTTCGCTTCGGACGCAGAACGACCAGCGTAACCGGGCCGCCGCCAATTCCGTTACCATTTAGTTTGATCCGGACGGCGGCTTCGATTCACCTATTTGTTCGTCGGCTTTGAGTTTTCGAGTTGAAGGCTGCCACTCGCGGCGATTCCAGTTTCCAAATGTTGCACCCAGTGGTCCCGTTCGAAAACTTGGAGAATCGCTTTGGAGCAATGCCACTAATCGTTTACCAAACAGTAAAGCGCGGCGTGAATTGTCCGTGATTATACCTAGTAATGCGTCGGCAATAGTAGGGTTTCGATCTGCGAAGGTATCGAAATGCGTGAGGACGAGGGCGAGTCCACCATCGTCAGAGATTGCTAAGTCCGAAAGAGAATCGTTCAACGCATTAAGATTGCGGCCATAGTATTCCGGGAAGCCCAACGCAGATGAAATGTCGAGGTGCATCTCGATTTCAGTCGGCCATCGTGACGTATCGAAGGTGTGAACAGCGTAGCCGTGTTGTTCGAGCCATCGTGAGTCATCGATCAGAAACTCAGATCGCCAGTAAAGGTTGACCGGACCTCTTTGAAGCAGGTCCCAATCAACTCGATCGTATGTGTCAGACGTGTCGCTGAAGCCAGCCATTTGATTGATGCCTCCAGCCCACGAACGCGGCAGCGTTGACCGGGGCCGAGCGGATGAGCAACCACTGCCCAAGAGCCGTTCGAGGCCTCCGCGTCCAACCCAATGTTACATCCCAAATTCTACGAGATCGCCACCGTCGACGCGAACGAATTGCGATAACCGGGCCTCCGCGGCTGATCTTCCATTTTGAAAACGCGCTGTCGGCGGCTTATGGTCACCGCTTTGTTCTGCCTATTCTACATCGCCGTGTGACGTGACACCCGCCTGAGGTGGCGGCGCAATGATGACTGCCACAAACGGTAGCCGCTCGTCGACCTTGACCGGCTTTCGTTCTTTGCCGACAAAGAGCTGCACTGGTCTTACTGCTCGACTACCAGGTTCGTCCGGCAGCCTGATGTTCGCCTCGACACCGAACGGCAACCAACCAGCAACTCTAACCAACAAGCGACCGTTCTTCCGCTCAGGAATGTCCCCGCCGACCGGGCAATAGGGGTGTTTGCCGCCAAGGCGGCCATCCCATACGTCATTGTCTACGATATCGTCCGCAAGCAGCCCATCACAAACGGGCACCCAATCTGTGACAGCAAAATATTCGGGCGGGCCCAGTTGATTGAGCTGCTCTGCAACTTAGGACTCAACGACAGGGCCGTCCTGCTTAGGAGTGCGAGAGGTGACGGGCACGATGACTTTGACGAGCACTTGGTTGAACCGGTGACGCGAGGTCGACTCCGGCGTAGGGGCCTGAGCGGGTAACTCGGCAGCAATGGCCGCGACCATGTTATAGACCAGCAGACAAACGAAACTTGGACGCATCATTTTGGACCGCACTATGTGTCAGTAGTACGCAGAACGGTGGGCATAACCGAGCGACCGCTGACCGGTTACTACCGACCAAAAGACCTGATCGGTCGCTTCGGGCGAGTAGTTCGGAGTGTTTCGAGTTTAGGATAGGGTTTGTGTTCACGGTTTGCCACGGATTTCTCCTTGTGGTGTCACAATATTCTCTCCTTGCCCAATTGAACTCCGAACCCTCTCAGAACCGGACGGGCGCTGTTAACGCATCCGGCTCCCAACCGACACCTAGCACCTGGCATCACGTCGCCCTCCCCAGCGCGATCAAGTCCTTGATTCGACCCGGATTCGGCAACGGATGGTGATCGAGGTAACGCTGGTAAGCCTCCCAACTCAAGTTGCGGCCCTTCTGACTACGACGCCGCATCCAACGCAAACCTAATCTCCGCGCTGCCTCACGGTACTTCATCAGCATCTCCCAATTGTCATTGACATTGTAGTACTGAAAGTGACCTTGAAGCTTACGCACCAGCGTCGGCCATTCGATTGAGATCGGTGTCGTCAGCTGAGTTCGAAACCAGTCTTTCAGCTCGCGCACCTTCGCACCAAACTTCTTTGCCGATGTTCTCCGTTTCAATTTGAACTTGCCCGAGCGGCTATGACCGCAGTAATGCATGAAGCCAAGAAAATCAAAAGTCCCTGGTGAACCCTCGCCCAGCCGCTGGCAATCGCGGCGGGCAAAGCGTCCGAAACGCAGTAACTTCGTCTTCTCCTCGGCTAACTCCAGCGAATACCGACCGAGACGTTTGCCCAACACTTCGCGCAAACGCTTGGCGTCCGTCTCTCGCTCGAACGTGCAGATGAAATCATCCGCAAAGCGAATGATCGACGCTTCGCCCGATAGGCGAGGCTTCACCTCTTGCTCGAACCACGCATCCAGCACGTAGTGCAAATACACGTTAGCCAGCAGTGGGGAAAGCACCGAACCTTGCGCAACGCCTTCGGTCGTGTGACGTTCGTCTCGAATCATCACCCCGGGTGAAGAAACTCGGTGATCAGCCGCAGCATCCTCTTGTCTTCGATTCGCCTGCTGAGAAGCTCGAGCAGCTTTCCAAAATCGACGTGATCGAAGAAACCCTTGATGTCCGCGTCGA
>JBFJVZ010000016.1:0-36867 GCA_041623895.1 Pirellulaceae bacterium
CGCCAGGACTAGTCCTGGCCTACCGATGATCCGACATCGATGACGAAATTGCGTCAATACGAGCGGCTCTTATCGTCTCGCTCTCAGGCGGTCGGTCAAGAGGGCCTCAAAGATCGGACGGCAGTTGCAGCGATTCGGCTTCACGATCGCGTCGTTTTTTTCGCTCCTGGTCGTCGCTGCGCTCTGTCCAACGCGTCCAAATCGCAATCGCAATGATGCCCAGGATGACGGCGGCAGCAGCGATGTATCCAATCATTTCCACTCCGGCAGCGGCTTGATCGGAGGGAAGTTCCGTGATTTGGGCAACGATCATCAGCGGGCCGAACTGATCGCCACCGCCACGCCGATCCATAAAGTCCGAGGAGTAACTCCAAAGCCGAAAAAAGAAGCCGTTCAGTCGAATCGGCACCGAGATCATGGATACGACGGCGTCACCACCTTCTTGCTCCTGGATGCGGGCGGCTAAGAACTCGGGCAACTCCGCGACCACCAATGACACCGGATAATCATTTTCAAAGCGGATGGGTTCACCCACTTCGCCGTCGGGACGTTCGATTTGCACGACCACGTCGCCCAGATCGCCCATCGAATCGATTTGATAGTAGTGGTCACTTCCGATTTGATCCTGGCGGAGCGGATCGGTTACCGAAACTCGCGTGACACGGACCGTGTTGACTCGCATCGTCAGCCACTGGCCGCTGTACTTTTCCGGCTCCCGCAGCAGATCCAGCGGCTTTGCGTTGATTGGTGGTTCGGTTTGGCTAGCGCCGATTTTGCTGGCCGCGGAGAGCATCGGATAAAACGCTGCTGCGTCTGCGGGCATTAGCGGCTTGCGATTTCTGGTGCTGACCTCGGCAAGAGCACTGACATCGACGCCGTGTTCGCTAAGCAGTCGCCAACCGACGCTGGGCGGGGCCGTGGGAAACCATTGCAAATGCCCGACCGCGACAACGTCGACGCGTCTGGGATCGGAGGCCGCCAGTTCGATCGCCACACCCGTGCCGCGGACCCGATCGTCTGCTTTGACGTCCTCGGGCAGCTTTGAGCTAACAATGCTTACGATCAGCGGTTCTTCCCCTGCAGGCTGATCCAACTGAATCTTCAGTTCTTGAAATTGCGAGAATTCCAGAAACTCGACCAGGCGTTCGGGAACGGCCAGCGTGCGAATCGCCTGCACTCGGCCGTCAACGATCATCGCGTCGCCCAATTCGGCCGCTGCAGAAGCTTTGGCTTTATCGGTCAGCGTTTCCAGATCGGCTTTTCGCAATCGGTACAACAGTTTTGCTAATTCACCGGTGGTTTCTTCGTCACGGGGTGGATAAGCAGCGTCGATGCGCTGGGTGTCAAAGCCGCTCAGCATGTCGATTGCCGATTCGGCCACAATGGTTGATGCGTTGATCAACAGCAATGTCAGAATCAGCAACCGGCAGATGATGTTCTTCATGATTCTTGTTCCGCTTCAGATGTGATGTCCGTTTGCCGCAGATCTTGCAAAAAATCGTCCGGGTCTTGGCATCGCGCTCGCAGTTCCCGCGATCGTTTTGCGGCCACGGAAGTGCGCCACATCGTAATGGCGGCAAAGGATACTCCCACGACCGATGCGATCAGCAGTGTCAACAGAAAACGGTTCTTGTTGGAAATTCTATTGGAGCTGGCGGGAGCTGGCGCAGCGACACGAAGCGAACGCTGCGGAGCGTAGACACGACCGATCACCACTGGGGCGAGATCCGCACCGACCTGCGACCGATAGGCGAGGCGTTTGAAGAATCGGCCAACAAAAGGTGTGCGCGGTTGACCGCCTTGCAACACCGATTCCTTTACGGGAATTGGAAGTTTTGGAACGATGAAAACGATTGGCCGATCACCTCCGGTATCGGGCCTGATCCACAACTGCCAATACTCATCAATCGAATGTGGGTTCTCCGTAGCGTCCATCCGATCCGCCTTGACAATCACGCCGGAAACGCGAACGAGCCGGCCTCGGTAAACTTCCGGTTGCTGCAGCAAGGGAACGACAGCGGTGGTGACGGCCGCAGCAGAATCGAGCGCACCGGATTGTGCCAACTGCAGATAAAAAGCATCAAAGTCGGAGGAACGCCAAACGCTGCCATCGACAACACGATTCAGGGCAGCGGAATCCAGAGCGCTCAGCCAGGCGACCAGGCGAACCGCATCCTGATCAGATAGCAACGCCGCCTGATCAACCTCGTCACTCGTCTCGGCATCATCATCACTCGACTCGGCCTCGGCATCTTCGCCACCGCTTTGCTGATCGCCGGCACTCAATTCAGCATCGGCGTAAATCTCGGCAAATCTGTTCAGCGTTTGCTTCCAGGAATCACGTTCGCCTTCATCGATCCCCAGCAGATCCTCCAAAGTCTGCATCGTTTGCTCGGCAAGCGCCCCGGTCAGGGGGAACGGATTGCCGTAATTCCAATGCACCAAGATCGTGATCCATTGGCGTTGCTCGTGACGCGACAGCGTTCCGGTCAGAGCAGCGGCAAGCTGACGGCAAGGCTCGGTGACGGGTAAATCCTTGACTCGCTGCTGCTGCGTGGCCAACAGAGCGGCGTCGAACGACACGCCGCCGCTGGCGACCGTGACGATTTCCTGTTCGCCCTGGACACCGAAAAAGATCTCGTAGTAGCGGGGCTTTCCCGCGTGGCTCATGACGAAAACCAGCAGCACCAGCAAGACAACCATCCGGATGACTTGGCGTAGCGAACCGGCCGAATCAGACCGTCGGGAGCCGCGCCGGTACAAGTTATCTTCGTTAAACTGAGAGGGAATTCGCATCAAGTATTTAACTTAGCGTCCTTAGCCACGCTTGAAGGAGCCCAAATGCCGCTTTACCCTAGGTTTATGGCGGTTGGCGCTGAACAATTCGGCCGCGGGATTCTTTTCCACTCCCAGAACCCATTTTCGCGGCTTCGTCGCCATCTGGCCAGCACTCGCGAAACCGTCTCATCCTCACCAACGAGCGTTATCATGGCTACTCTTTCCGGTCGACAACCCAAGACGGTGGTTAGTTTCGTGGTCATTGTTGTGGTTTCCGCCCTGGCGGGACTCGCTAATGCGTCCGCACAAGGCGAGCCGGCGGCCGATTTTCTAAAACGCCTGCGAGCGGCTGGTTACTTCGACACCGCGGTGAGCTACCTGGATCGACTGAACAAGTATCCCGGAGTCGATCCTGAATTGATCAGTGCGATCGGACTGGAAAAAGCGCACACCTACATTGAAGCTGCCGTGGCCTCACGAAGTGCCAAGGATCGCGATCAATTTTTCGTGCTCGCAGAACAATCACTGAACTCTTTCCTCCAAGGCGGCGATCATCCGAGAACTCAGGAGGCCAGATCACAGCTTGGGAAATTACAGATGGTTCAGGCGACCCAGTACATGCTGGGAGAGCCAGATGATGCGCAGCGCGAGAAGGCACGGGAATCCTATCTGGCGGCGGCCAAGACATTCGATGCGATCGTGGAGACCCTGAAGGGAAAATTAACCGAGATGCGTGGGGAACGCATCGATCCCCGAAAGGAGCCGGACAAAGCAGCCCTTAGAGACCAGTATCAATTCGAGTACTTGCAATCTCAGCTCAATGCCGCCGATGTTCGCAAGCTTGCCGCGAAGACGTATAAGGATCCTGGCAAAGACGGTAAGGCTCTGCTGGAACAAGCCCGCGATCAGTTTCAGAATCTGACCTCAAAGTACAGCCGCTACGTGCAGGGCGCCGTTGCCCTCTCGCACCTCGGCCAAGTCTACCACGAGTTAGGCGATACCGAGAAAGCGCTCGATAATTACATGAGAATGCTGGAAAGCCCCGATGCCGATCCGCTGCGCGATGGCAAATTCCAATCCGCTTCAGGATTGATCCAACTGCGGCTGGCGGAAACACCGCCCAACTATCAAGACGCCATCGACCGTTGCAAGCAGTTGGCCGGCGATATTCGCCCCAACGAACGGCTGGTGCCCAGCGTCCAGCAGTTGCGATTGGATCTGGCAAAAGCGTACCTGGCAAAGTCTCGGGATACCGAGAAGCAAAAACCGACCGACATCAAACGTGCCGAGTCCGAGGGCAGGCAATTGTTACTGGCCGCAAGTAAAGTGCCGGGACCGCACCTGTCCGAAGCGAAAGAGTTGCTCTCCGGCATGGGGATCGAGCAGGCGACGGCCGATCTGCCCAAGGCGGAACCGCCCCAAAGCCTGGAAGATGCATTGGACAAGGCTCGTGAATTACTGACGGCCAGTGAAAACTTGCAGTCCGCGATCAAGGAACTGGAAGCTCAGCCAGAGACAGACGAACTGAAAGAGCAAATCGCGCAGATGCAGAAAGACCTGGCTGAGTCGCAGTCGATCGCCGTGCAGATTTTGCGATGGGGCTTGGCGATGGCCGGACCCGGGACTAACCACGAGACACTGAACCAAGCTCGCTCCTATTTGGCGTACATGTTGGTCCAGGGAAAAAGGCACCGCGATGCCAGTGTCGTTGGCCAGTTTCTTGCCCGCAACGCTCCCGGAACCGACATCGGTTTGCAAGGCGGCCTGATGGCGCTCAATGCACTGCAAAACCTGCTGGTTGAGGTCCCGGACGATGAAAACGACGGTTTGATTTCGCAGCTGGAAAAGCTGGGCGACTTCATGTCGGCAACTTGGCCCGATGATCCCAGAGCCTCAGCCGCTCAAGGCCTCCGCGTGCGACTGATGTTAACCAAAGAGAACTGGCTGGAAGCGAGAAAACTGATCGACAAAATGCCCGATGGGGCGGAAAAGGCGAGTTTGCAAAGATTGCTGGGGCAACTGTTGTGGAATCACTCCTTACAACTTCGCAGAGACGGAAATGAAGAAGAGGCGAACAAGATCCTGGTAGACGCAGCCAAGGACTTGCGCAGCGGACTGGATGGCATCAGCGGCGCTCTGGTGGAGGGAGAAGCAATCAAGGCGGCACTGGTATTGTCAAAAATTTATCTGAAGCAGGACAAGCATGCGGAAGCTTTGGCCGTTCTGGACGATGAAAAGTATGGCCCCGTCAAATTGGTCGACAAACTCGGCGACGGCGGTAGCGACACCTTGTTGGGTGATTTGTACAGCACCGAGCTCAAGGTATTGGTCCAGCAGATGCTGGCCACCGACGGCGACATCGCTCCCTTGCTGGATCGTGCGACCACAACCATGGAAAGTCTTCGCAAGGCGTATCAAGGTGCCGACGGTCAGGTCAAATTGACTTCGATCTACAAGCGGCTGGCCTTCGACGTTCGCGAAGCACTGGATAGTGCGACGCCGGCCAAGAAGGCGAAATTGATCCAGGTCTTCCAAGTACTTCTGGAACGCATTGCCGGCGCCACCGACGACAAAGCCACCTTGCGTTGGTCGGGCCAAACGCTGATGGATATGGGAGAAGCAGCGATGCCGCCCACGGACGTTAAAGCCCAGGGGCAGGCACTGACCTTGATATCCGCCGCCGCAAAAACTTTCGCTGACCTGCGGGACGACAAGGATCTGACCACCAGTTTTCTGTACGCCCGCGCCAATCGCCTGACCGGTAAGTACAAGGACGCTTTGGATGAACTGGAAAAGATCCTCAAGCAGAAACCAATGATGCTGGATGCACAAATCGAGGCGGCCCAAGCCTATGAATCCTGGGCCGCAGAATTAAACCCGAAATTTGCACCCAAGGCCTATAACGCCGCGCTTTCGGGCGGGCGGCCAAACGCCAAAGGAGAAAATACCATCTGGGGCTGGGGCAAAATCAGCAAACAAACCAACCGCGATCCAAAGTACCGGGACGTCTTCTTTGAGGCCCGCTACCATATCGCCCTGACTCGATTCTTGATGGGCAAATCGATGAAGGACGATAAAATAATCGCGCAGGCTGCCAGGGACATCACCAGCGTGGAAGCTCTTTTTCCGGATCTGGGCGGTCAAAAACAACGTGACAAATTTGATCTACTACTCAAAGAAATCCAGAAAGCCAAAGGCGAAAAACCAGTCGGACTTCCGCCCCAAAAATAGAACTGAATTCTCTCCATCGTCTTCACACCACCTCGCATTGCCACATCGAAGCCACCCATGAAATACGTTCGTTCCATTAAGCCAGCAGTCCCCATTGCCGCGATCTGTTGGTTACTCAGTGCGAGTCCGGCGATTGCCCAGTTGGATCGCCTGTATCCAAAAGGATCCGACAATCCCGTTACCGGCACGGCGATCGAATCAAGTAAGAACGGCATCAAGTTCAAAACCGGTGCCAATACGACCGACTATATCGCCGGCGACATTGAAAAAGTTCTCTTTCAGGGTGATCCCTCAGAATTGACCAAGGGCCGCCAATTTGCCTTGGACGGCCAATACCAGCAGGCCCTGCAAGAGCTGAAGGCAATCCAAATCGACAAACTCCCGCGGGAAGTCATCAAAGCCGACGTGGCATTCTACACCTTGTGGTGCGAATCCAAACTCGCGTTGGAAGGACGCGGTGACAAGACAGCAGCCGCCAAAGCCGCGTTGGCTTTTGCCAATGACTACAAAGAATCATGGCACTTCTACGACGTCGCAAAATTGCTCGGCGATCTGGCTCTCGCGCTGAACAATCCGCAGCAAGCACTGAAATACTACCAATCGCTTCTCAAAGCGCCGTCGACCGAAACCAAGATCGAATCCGTCTACCTGGTTGGACTGGTTCAACTGTCGCAAGGTGACGCGGCCGCCGCACAAGTGGAGTTTGACAAAGTGATCGGCGTCAAGGTCGCAGCCAAGGGTGCCCTGCGGCTGCAGACGCTTGCCAAAGCGGGTAAGGCGGTCGCATTGGCCAAAGCCGGCAAAGGAGACGACGGCTTGAAGCTGGTTGATTCGCTGATTGCCGAACTGAATCCAACCGATGTCGAGATGGCGGCACGGATTTACAACGCCCAGGGAGCCAGCTACGAGGCGACGGGCGACCGGGAAGGCGCAATCCTGGCTTACCTGCACACGCACTTGATGTTTTCCTCCCAGCCGGATGCACACGCCGAAGCACTTGTACGCCTGGTCGCATTGTGGCCACAAGTCGGCAAACCTGAACGAGCCGCCGAAGCGAGACAAGAATTGCAGGATCGATACCCCGGTTACGGAAAATAAATGCATCCTGCTTCCGAAACATAATCGCAGGTCGAATGGTTAATCCGTCCGACAATCTTTTTTGTGCCTGCTACGTTCTTTCGCGCAAGCCAAATCGCGAGACAAAGCTGCCGTGGACGACGCACCCAATCCTTACGCCGTCACCACCCTGCAAATCGACAAGCCAATTGTCGATCGTGAAGCTGACTCGCGATGGGCTCGTTGGCTGGTCATCATCGCGATTCCGTTATTAATCACCGGGTCGGCGGCAGCCGTGATTGATATCGAATCGATCGTCGCCAGCGGCCCAATCATGCTTGTTTATGGTGCGATTTTGGTGTACTTGACGTACCGCCTTGGTGGACGTCGTTTTCGTTGGTTCGCATGGACGTGTTGCACGTTTCCGATCGCAGTTTTCTTGATCATCTTCACGCTGGAGTGGAGTCCTACGGATGCCCAAGTGCCGATCTCGGTGCTGTGTTGTGTATTCGCGTTGATGGTCATTGCTGGAATCCTGACAACCTTCGCCATTGCGAGACCACCTGTAAGCGTTGCTGATGCAGGAGCCGACACGCCCACCGAGCCGGCAACGCCGTAACCGAATTCTCAACTTGCCAACGGCAGGCGTTGCTTTCGTAGCGGAAATCAGAGGGTTTCCGAGCAGTCAGTCATGGTGGAGATTCTTCCGAATTCCGCTATGCGGAACGGTTCACGGCGTTGTCGAGTCGGCGGACTGAGAAACCAGTCCCCTGGGAACCTGACGCGGGAAGATTTCTTCCGTCCGCGGCGTCAAAGGCCCCTCAAACCGCCCCTTTTTCGTCTCAGCGGACAGCTTTCTGATCGATTGGCGAGAAAGTTTGGCTGTCGGGACATTCCCGAGTCTGTTTGCTAGACTATTCTGTTGCTTCCAGAAAAGGACACGGTGCAGTCACTTTCGACCAGCCCTGTCCGCCTTCAACTCTCAAGACTATCTACTTCTCTCGGAGAGCATCGTTGATGACCGACCGCAGTGGTTTGCCCATTCGTATTTCTTTGCTGTTCTTGGCCGCCCTGGTGACCCTCTCTCTAGCGACATTCTCAATCGCACAGGATGACGCGGCAGATGAATTTGCCGATGCACCAGCACCAGCCGCGGCCGAACCCGCGCCGGCTGCTGCAGAGCCAGCGCCCGCTGCTGCCGGCGGCAACGAGGCCGCCGCAGAAGACAAGAACCTGTTGTCTTGGACGATCGAGTCTCTTGGCTGGACGTACATGGGTGTCTTCTTGGCTCTCAGCGTCACGCTGGTTTCGCTATTCGTGATGAATATGTTGGCGGCCCGCCGCGATACCTTGTGCCCGCAAGAACTGGTCGACAGCTTTGAGGAAAAGCTCAACGAAAAAGAATTCCAGGAAGCGTACGATATGGCACGCACCGATGAGTCGGTTTTGGGACAAGTACTTTCGGCCGGCCTGGCTAAACTCTCACGTGGCTACAACAAAGCAATCGAGGGGATGCAGGAAGTCGGCGAAGAAGAAAGCATGAAGCTGGAACATCGCTTGAGCTACATGGCCTTGATCGGCAACCTCAGCCCGATGATTGGGCTCTTTGGTACCGTCCAAGGGATGATCGCATCGTTCCGCGTGATCGCTACCAGTCCACAAACGCCCAAGCCATCCGAGTTGGCTGCTGGTATCTCGACCGCACTGTTCACGACGTTGGTTGGACTGGCCATCGCCATTCCCGCGATTGCCGCCTACAACATTTTGCGAAACCGTGTCTCTCGGTTGCTGCTGGAAGTCGGCGTGACCAGCGAAAACTTGATGAGTCGTTTTGAGGATTTCCAACCTCAGCAAGGTGGAGCTCAAGGCTAAATGAAGGTCAAGAACAAGAAAGTCGACTTGGCCGAGGGCGATCTGACGCCGATGATCGACATGACGTTTCAGTTGATCGCTTTTTTCATGGTGCTGATCAACTTTACGCAGACCGAATCGCACGAAAAAGTTGTGCTGCCGAGCAGCAAACTGGTCAAGCCGCCGGAAGCACCACTGGAGTTCCCCATCATCCTGCACGTTGCTCAGGACGGGCAAATCATCCTTGGCGGCGACGATTACACCGTCGATACGTTGCCCACCGGCTTGCGGCGGGAACTAGCCGTGATCAGGGCGGAAAAGAAAAGCCCGGGGGACGCCAATGTGATCATCCGCGCCCATCAGGATGCCGCCGCCGGTGATGTCCAAGAAATCATTGCCGTCGCCCAGGAACAAAAGCTGGAAAGGTTCGCACTGCGCGCTAAGGAGGATCGCTCATGAAGATTCGCCGCGAGGTCGAAACCCAAAAGAATGAGCTCAGCATGACCAGCATGATCGACATTGTCTTTCTGCTGCTGATCTTCTTTGTGATGACATTCAAGATCGTGGAAATGGAAGGCGACTTCAGCATCCGCATGCCATTGGCCGGTGACGGTGCCGCTGCCGACCCGACCGATCTGCCGCTTAAATTGCGTTTGCGTGCCGATGCGAATGGCAGTTTGACGTCGATGTCGCTGAATGAAATCAATCTTGGAACCGATTTTGATCAATTGCGGTCCAACGTGGTCTCGCTAATCGGCACCGGCGCTCCCGCCGACGGCGAAGAAGGTCCCGAGTTGGAAATCGACACCGACTACAATCTCCGCTACGCCTACGTGATTCAGTCGATCACCGCGGTCAGTGGTTACAAAGACGGTGACCAGGTCGTCAAGCTGATTGAAAAAATCAAGTTTTCCAAGCCGCGACGGTAGTACCTTTGTCTGCCCGGATCCTACCGGGCGAATCTTCTGCCGGAATCGGGCCCGCACAGGAATGATCCTTCTGCTGGACAATTTTGACTCCTTCGTGCACAACCTGGCGAGATACTTTCGTCGGCTTGGGTGTCAAACCAAAGTCGTACGTAGCGACAACGTCGACGTTCCTACCTGCGCCGCAATGCAGCCCGATGCGGTTGTCATTTCACCCGGCCCGGGGCGTCCCGAGCAAGCGGGCTGTTCGATTGACGTGATTCGCGACTTGCCGCCGGAGATTCCGATCTTGGGAGTTTGTTTGGGGCATCAAGCTATCGGCGTCGCCTTTGGCGGTGTCGTCCTTCGCTGCGGACCAGTGCACGGATCGGCAAGTGAAATCACCCATGATGGCCGTGGCTTGTTTGCCAACTGTCCTTCACCGATGAACGTCGCTCGCTATCACTCGCTGGCCATCGATCCAGATCACTTGCCCGAACCACTCCAGGTGACCGCAATGACCCGGGACGGTGTGATCATGGGTGTGCGGCATCGCAGCCGTCCGGTGTTCGGTATCCAGTTTCATCCCGAATCGATTCTCAGCGAACATGGATTGACGACCCTGCGGAGCTTTGCGGACATCGCCGCGGCAACGAAGGATTATGTCTCGTGATTTTGGAATCGATCGTGACCACGGTCGACGACAATGGACAGGTCAACCTTGCGCCGATGGGACCGCGGACGAATCGATCTCAAACCGAATTTGTGCTGCGGCCTTTTACGTCATCAAAAACCTACCGCAATTTGCTCCAGACGCGGAGGGCAGTCATTCATGTGACCGATGACGTGATGCTTTTCGCCAAAGCCGCCCTGAACCAAATCGACCCTCTAGCGGCAGCCCAATACCTCCAACCTTGCCAGGACAATCGATTCTGGATCCTGAAGAACTGCCATCGTTGGTTCGCGGTTGAAGTGCTGGAAATCCACGGCCAAGAACCTCGGATCGACATGCCCTGCCGGGTCGTCAACAGCGGTACACCGGGCACATTTTTTGGATTCAACCGAGCCAAGCATGCGGTGATCGAAGCGGCGATCCTGGCAACGCGGACGCATTTGCTGCCCGCGGAGCAAATACGTCGGCAGATCGACCAGCTGCAACCACTCATCGACAAAACGGCCGGTCCTGACGAACATGAAGCATTCGCTTTGCTGACCAGGACAATTGATGAACGACTCGAAGACCGATGACGTTTCGATTTTGGCGGGCAAAGTTGTATCGGTCACCACGGGGACGCGACTGCACTTTGGCCTGTTGAGCACCGCCCCGCCATTTGGCGGTATCGGCGCGATGATCGACCAGCCGCAAACGGAAGTCGTGATCCGCCCGGCTACCTCGTTTCGATGCGCACAGCAAGTATCCGACCGCATCATGCCTATCGCCCAGCGAATTCGGCGGCTAACCGATCAAGCAGAACTTCCCGCGTGTCATGTTCTGATCACCAAGCAAGCCGATGCTCATTGTGGGCTGGGCAGTGGGACACAATTGGCAATGGCAGCCGCTGAAGGCCTGGCAAGTTTCTGCGGCTTAAGCCTTTCGCGGGAGCAACTCGCCTGCCAGATCGCCACCCGTGGCAAGCGATCGGCCGTCGGTGTGCACGGATACTTCTCTGGTGGTTTGATCTATGAAGATGCTGGGCAACCCAGCGATTTAAATCCCTGCCGAGATCGTCGTTCGCTCGCCGATGGGTGGCGCATTGGGCTGTTTCAACCGTCCTCGGTGACTGCTCCGGTTAGCGGTCAACTCGAGCAAAGCCATTTTCAATCACTTCGGAAGACGCCTGCTGCCAAGCGACAACGTTTGGCTGATTTGATCACCAAGGAGATCATGCCCGCGGCGGAGCGGGAGGATTTCGCCGCCTTCGCGGATGCCGTTCACCGCTACAACCTCCAATCCGGTCTGCTTTTCCAAGACGTGCAAGGCGGACCGTACAACGGCCCGCAAGTGAGCCAGTTGATCCAGCTGCTGCAACGCTGCGGCGCCGCCGGCGTGGGCCAGAGCAGTTGGGGTCCCACGGTGTTCGCCTGGTTTGAAAACGCGGGACAAGCCAGCGTATTTCAACGCGAGTTGCCAGAAAATGTCAAAACGGTTGCGATTGCCAAACCACTCAACCGTGGACGCGATCGAAGCCTCAGCAAATGCCCACAGTAGTAGCTGTAGGCCAAGACTTGGAGAGCATCCGGCTTGGGAAGCAATTTGAGTCTGGCTTTCATCTTGAGTTACGGTAGTTGTAGGCATGAATGTTTTGATTCGTCACCCTGGCCTACATCTACATCGTTTCGAATTGCCTACGTGCTGGCCGGTAACTTCGACTCTTTTTTGACTACCGACCAGGCAAAGAACAATATCGCCGATGCTCCGTAGCCCGCTGCATATTCCAGCACGGATGCTCGATTTGACGGGTCCAGAACAACGCTTCCCCAGCTCTCAGGACCAAACGGTAAGAATAATTGGTTGCCGGGTAGCGGTGAATGGACGACACCAAACAAGGTCAAGATTCCTGCGGTCAACATCACGCTTGCGGCAACACGCAAGCGGTTGTCGATCGATGCCGCCAGCGCCCATGCCCAGAATAGGCTGGTCAGAATAAACCCGCTGCTGAGCATTGTCAGCGTGTGCAGGTCATGCGAAAGGTCTTGATCGAGTTGCTCGCTGGAGATCCCAGCCGTAATCACTGCCGGGTCACCCAGCACGCGCCCGGCATAGTTGAGCCCCAAGACCGCCAACGCCGGTAAACAGGCAATCGCTACCGCGGGGTAATGCCGCTGCGGCGTCGCCAGAAAACTTTGTGCCGTGATTTCGATGCCCACAAAAACCAGAATCGGCATCACCACTGGCAACGGAATCCAGGCATTCAGCCATTGAAAATAACCCAGCAGTCCTGCCGAACCAATCAACAACGCCGTGCCCAGTGTGTAGGCCGCGCGACCGCCCATGGCCTTGTAAGCTGGATGGCCGATGTAAGGCGTGGTTTGAATCACGCCCCCCGATAAACCTGCCAGCAGGGTGGCAATTCCTTCGACGCCAATCACTGTTCGCGTATCGTAGTCATCGCCAGCCGCCGCCGCGCTTTCGGTGCAGTCGATGCCGCCGACCACGGTCGCAATCGCAAACGGTAGGGCGATCGGCAGATAAGCTAAGGCATCCCCAAAATCAGAGAGCCAGCCGAATTGCCACGCCGCCGTCCAGCCACTAGGCAGCCACGCGATCGACTCCGACTTTGGAATTTCGTACCCGGGACTGCCCAACCCGCACATTAAATAGTAGAGGGCTCCCGCGACAAGCAGTGCGGCGAGTGTTCCCGGCGTCCGCCCCGGTAGTGGTTGCCGCGCAATCAGCGATGTCAAAACGATGGACAGCGCCACCATGCCCGGCAGTGGATGAGCGAAGATGTCCATCAGCGGGATGAAGCTGATCAGCACCAAGGCAATCGCAGCTAGCGAACCTAACAAACCGGCTCGTGGAACCACTTTGCGAACCCAGTGCGACAACGGCGCCAAACCCAACTTCAAAATACCGCTCATCACCACGCACCAAATGCCGATGTGCCAAGTGCGAAAGGCGGCGTCAGTTTCGTCCATGCCCATCCCCAGACCTTGTGAGTAGGACGGGCCCAATATGAAAAACACAAACCCAAACGTGGATGGCGTGTCCAAACCCAATGGCATGGCTGTGACGTCGTCACGACCTGATTGCCGTGCCAGCACAAAGGCCAGAAAAAAGAAGGCCAAGTCACCAACCAATACGCCCAACGCCGTACCGGGGACCATCCGAGCAACGACAAAGTCCTGGGGAAAAGAAAAGACACCCACCATCAAGCTGACCAGAAATAACAATCCGGTCAGATTGTCCAGCATCAATCCAAAGAATGCATTGATATCGCCCGCAGCAGCCCAACGATAACGATGATCAGCCCCTCGCGTTTCACTCAAGAATCTTGTCCAGCTGTAGCAGCAAAAGCAATGGTCGCCCGGGAATGGGAACGCTAAGTCGTCCCCGGTCTTGATGCTCGTTTGTAGTGGTCAGCTGAAATTTGGACCAGCACACCTCCGACGGGGGATGCCCTGTGCGAAAATGAAAAAATAATGTGAAAATCGCCTCGAACGTCAATTAACGTAAAAAATCGTTTTGACGCCGGGGCCGTGATACGGAACAATGAGGACCTAATCGATTTCGACTCCGCGCAACGGAGAGAAATCCTCCCAAGAAACCAATTTTGGGGCGGGTTTCGCGAACTTAATTCGCGTTCCAACGGTATTGGACTTCGTTTTTCAACAACTGCCCCTCTCATCGCCGGGGAATCCACATGGCCACTGATACACCGCTTAGCCCGGCAGCCAATGACCACCAAGAAGAAATTCTCGACGAGTCTCTGATCACCGAATACCGCCAGACCGGTGACCGAGCCGTGTATGAGGCTTTGGTGCGACGATACGAGCGAGAAATCTACAGCTATCTGCGGCGGTACATTGGCAATACGGAATTGGCCGAAGACGCCTTTCAGGGCACCTTTCTGCAGGTCCACCTCAAGTGCCACCAGTTTGATTCCAGCCGACGGTTTCGTCCCTGGCTGTACGCAATTGCGACCAATCAGGCGATTGACGTCCAACGCCGCAATAAACGTCATCGCATGGTCAGCCTGGATCGCTCATCTTCCGACGACGACCAACGCAGCGGAAGTTGGAGTGAAAAAATCGTCGGTCCCGATCCCGATCCACTCACAGCGGCCTCACGTGAGGAACGTGGCCGGTGGGTTCACGAGGCGGTTGCCTCTTTGGGGGAACCGATGCAGCAGGTGATTCATTTGGTTTATTACCAAGGTCTGAAATACCGCGAGGCGGCCGAAGCTTTGGGAATCCCGGTTGGAACGGTCAAAAGTCGTCTTCACGCGGCCGTCGGGCGACTGGGATTGTTGTGGGACGATTCTCACCAGGATCCCGAAGGCTAGTGGACGTAGCGATTTAGGCCAGGACTTGTATCCGGGAGGGCGTGGGCTGCTGCCGAGCCAGTGAATGCCAAACCTTTCGGCTTCAAAATACAGAATGCCGACCTTTTGGACCCCGGTTTGTGAACTAATTCACATCAACAGCCGTAACATCAAAGAGAAACACACCACCGAAATGTCCCACCCGGATCACGTTTGATCGACCTTTGATGCACGAAGACGTTTTAGGCTATCTACTTGGTGCACTTGAGCCACACGAGATGCGTCGTGTCGCAGAAATGCTTCGTACGGACCCGCTTGCTCGTGCGGAGTTGGAAAGAATCGAAAAAGCACTGCAGCCGCTGGAAGATTCCTACGAGCCGGTCGAGCCGCCCCCAGCGGACCTGGTCGCGCGAACGCTTGCCGCGTTGCCACCTCTGCCCGGCAAAGAACAGCCGGCCGCATCGGAGCCGCTCGAATCGGAACCGATTGCCTCGTCGACCCTGGCTCCGATGAACAGTGGTGTTGAGCCACCGAGCGAGGCCGGCCTGAGTTGGATGGATTGGGTCAGCGGATCGATTGCCGCTGCCGTCCTGTTAAGTTTGCTGTTACCGGCTTTGGCACAAGGCCGTTTCGAGTCTCGGAAGATTGCGTGTCATGATCAGTTGCGCCGTTTGGGAACTGCGTTGACGCGGTTTGTCACGCAAAATCAGCGGGAACGATTGCCTGAGGTCTCCGAGCAAGGTCCAGAAGCTTTCGCTGGTGTCTACGCAGTGCGGCTGCGAGACGCCGACTTGCTGGATGACCCCGCGATCCGATGGTGCCCATCTTTGGATCTGCCAGAGCTCACGGAAGTCGACCCCGCAAACGAATCAAGAACAGAGACGTTTTTAATTGGATTGAACAACGTTGTCACATCGGATGAATTGCATCGCGCCAACGTGAACCAACTAAAGCAATTGCAGCGTTGGTTGGGAGGCCACTACGCATATACGTTGGGAGTGATTGAGCAGGATCACTATTCTTCGCCGCGATTCGAAGGACGATCATCATTCGCCATTATGTCGGATGCTCCCATGGCGACGATTCTGGACGGGGTGATTCGCAGTGACCAGGTCGGTCACGGCGGGATTGGCATCAATGTTCTGTTCGAGGACGGTCGAGTGCAATTCATCATGCTGCCGGCATTGGATTCGATGCCTGATCATCCGCTACTGAATCATGAAGGCAAAGCAGAGGCGGGAGTCAATGTTGACGACGCGTCACTGGCACCCAGCTGGCGAGCACCATTTCTGGACGTCCGGCAACGTTAGCCGCACAGAGTGGGCGGAGAATTGTGCGATGCTCTGCGCACAGAGTCCGTTACGCAGCTGCCTCTTTACGTCCTCGCAACAAAATCTGCTCGGCGGCGATGGTTGCCAAGGCCTTGACCGTCAATTGCGGATTGATCTCGCAGCAGGCAGGAAAGATCGACGAGTCCGAGACAGTCAGATTCTCGATAATTTGGTCTGAATCCGTTTTGGCTCGAAAGGTCATCGTGTCGACCACTTCACCCAGACCGTTGCCGCCCTGCGAGTGGGTCGTCAATAGATTGATGAAGGCGGGACCACGACGGCGGATCTGGCAAAGTGCCCACTCGAAGTCATCCATCGACTTGATGGTTAAGGGTCGGCCGCCGCGCATCAAGACTGCTTTGGTTGGCAAGTGCAAGGTGACGGGATCGTCCGGTTTTGCCGCCGCAAAGTAGATTCGCGCGATGCGACGCATTCCGCTCAGCAAAAGTTCGAATTCCTCGCAGTCTAATTCGATGTGAATCTTCCCACAGGGGTCGACGTAGTTGCCGGGCCGCACGGCAGTGGGCACCACGATTCCAGCCATCGAAAGGTGATTGAAATTTCGCATCACGCAGGCCGATTCACTGAACCAGCCATTGAGTGCCAAGGCAACCGTGCCGGGAAAATGAAACCAGTTCTCTAGCGCCGGCTCGTGCAGCTTCTTCCCATCCGTTTCGGTCATTCGCCGATCGACCAAGAAGCACTGGGTCACGCCAGGTTCGGGGCGTTGGATGTCGCTGTGCCAAATCGGTTTTTCGTACATGGCGTAAATGGCCGTACCGACATTGGCAGTCAGACGTGTTCCCAAATGGCGATTTCTAAGTCCCGCCGACGCAAAACCGTCTCGGATCAGTTTCGTTGACGGGCCAATCCCGGCAGCAACCACATACTCATCGGCTCGGATGGTCACACACTTTCGCTGTCCCGAATCCTCGACCCGAGAAACATCCAAGCCAACCACACGCCAGGACCCATTTTCATCGCGCTGGATACGAAGTTGCTGCGCCGTGGTTCGATACGAAACCGCCGCCGGATTCTTGTTGTTCATCGCCCGCACGAGAAAACTATTGGGACCATCCGGCTTGTAGGGATGAATGCCGCCGATGTGGTCGCCAAAACTGTCGACTGAATTGTCACTGCCGCAACCGAGGCAGTCTTTTCGCATCGACACCGGCATTGGCTGCACGTCTTCGCCCAAAGCCCGACAACCTTCGGCGAACCGCATGCTGCGCTCGCTGACGTACTTCTCGGTAACGGCAGAATTGACACCCAGTTCATCGTTGATCGAGTCCATTAATTCGGCGAACATCTCGTAGGTGACGCCAAGCGGAGCTCGGTGCCCCCACTTCTCGTAGACTTCTGCTGAGATCGGCAAGTGAATTGCATTGTTGACGTAAGGTCCGCCGCCGAAGACCTTGGCCTGGCAAACATTGATTGTTTGCTTGGGTGGGATTTTCTTTCGCCTGGACGGGATTACCAACTCCATCTTGGAATTAACCTTACTGATCCCGCCCGATATTTGCCCGCCGGCGTCCTTGTACAAGCGGTACAAAACCTGATCGCCACGCGGCGGTGACAATTTGATCGTGCCGTCGGGCTGCTGGATTTTCTGTACCAGTTCATCGGGCCCGACATAATCACCGATATCGATGATCAAAACGCGTTTTCCGGCTGCCGTCAGGCGATGTGCCATCGTGGCGCCGCCGGCGCCACTGCCGATCACACAAACGTCGTAGCGCTCCGACAGGTCAGCCAATGGCGGAGCCGTCACCGTGACCAATCGCTGCGGATTCTCGCACCTTTCTGACCAGCCAAGTTTGACTGCCTTGCGGGCCGGCGCACGCGAATACATGACCAGCCGGCCAATCATCGCGATTCCGCTGACGGCGGTGTGCAGCAAGTGGTCTTCGTCCCACGAGATTAACGGCGGCGATCCCTTCCCACGTGCCGTCTCACCTTGATTGAGCACACGGCGAAGTCCGGCGGGGCTCAGGTTTTGCAGCCGTTTGCCAACATGTCTGACCGAATAAAGATCCAGCCAGATCAAAGCGATCTTGAATCCACGTTGGATTCGTTGCGGAAGATGATTGACGTAAACCAGAACATCGTTGGCGATCCGGCAAGGATCGTCACCGCGGCGACCACACCACAGGGAATCGACTTGCGCGCGAATGATGGCCACGAGTGTGGGAAAGTTGTGCTCCCGAATATCGTTGACGGGACAACTTGATTTGCCGTCCTTTTTCCCGCCCAATCCAAACGGCAACAAGCCCGCCGCAACACCACCCTTTAGTAGATCTCGGCGGGCAAATGTTTCCAGTGAGGAAAGGTCGTACATTCTTGAGGATCCGATGTCCGGGATGGACGAATGGGGGAGGTAGAAACATGGATTCCTATCCTCCAGCCATCGACCATCAGCCCGCCAGATTTGACAGCAAATAGCACGGCAAGTGCCTGAAACCCAAGCAGGGTTCCAGGGACGCAGTTTGTGCCAGTTATCACGTTTGGGGCTAATAGTGAGCAGTTGCGCTCGGTTCAGTTAGATTCTCGGGTAGCCGGATTCGCCAGAATTCGGGGTTCTTCCTCGGCACGACCGAAGTCTGGCGACTCCGGCTACGAAAGAAGTGGGGAGAATTCCGCTCCACGTCCGTCGGAACTTCCGACCTCCGCAACATGAATTCTGAAAAAGCGTTCCTTGCACCCGCAAGCGAAAACCACAGCATGTGATCGCAATTTGGACTGCGATCACAACCGATGAACATGAAAATCGTCAGGATTCAGATGCGCGCTGGCCAAATCGAGCAAGTGTTGATGGTGTGTGAATAGAATCACCTGCGTCGATTCAGACAATTCTGAAAACAGCTGCAAGGCGGCAGCGGCGCGATCATCATCCAACTGAATCAAACAATCATCAATCACCAGGGGCACCGCTTGGCCGTGGCTAAGTTGATGCTGCAAAGAAGCCAACCTAAGCGCGAGGTACAGAGCATCAGCGGTGCCCACGCTCATCAGTGAAACCGGCACGTCGACAACACTGGACCCATCGACTCGGCAGCGCTCACCGACCAGAATCGATTTGCCTTTCGCGTCGTAGTCAACCTTCAGCGATTGGTACTCGCCACAGGTCAGTCGTCGAAACATCTGTTCGGCAATTGCCAAGACTGGATTCTGGTTTTCGCGTCGATAGTGATCAATCGCACGCCGCATGATCAACGAGGCAATTCTCAGTCGAGCATACTGGTCGGCATCACGGTCCAATTTTCCCAACAGAAATTGAATGGATTGATGCAACTCCGCGGCCCGCCCGCTGCCATTGAAGAGATTCATTTCGTGACCAAGCGCGCCGATTTCTTGCTGGGCGTCACTTAGTCTCTGCCGCAGGTGATCAAGCTGCGATTCTTCTTCCCGAATCTGCTCGATCAGCAAGGCCGGATTCTGTTGGCGAGCGGCGTCGACAAATTTGTCAATCACTTCGTCTCCAGCCAGCAGGCTGAGCTGGTTCTCCAAGTCACGCAGTGAAGCTTCCAGCCGCAAACGCTGGCGCGAACGGCGTTCAATTTCAGGCAACTGATTGGCCGACTTCGCACCGGCTTCGATACACAGCTGGCCCAGCACAATATCACTCTGGTCACGCTGCGAGATGGATTCGGCGAGACGCAGTTTTGCCTGCTCGATTTCGCTGCACAGCGATGCCCGCTTTCCGGCGCCCGATCGCTCGCCCTGCAACCGCGCGTACATCATGCGGGCGATCGCACCTGGCTCACCGCGCTGCTGGACATCCAGTTTGATAGCCGCTGCAAGACGATCGACACGTCTGGCATACGTATCGTCGTCTTCACCAATCGATTTGATACGTGAACACAGGATGTCGCGTTCACGTTTTTTTGAACACAGCTCGTCAATACGACTGAGCAGCGAGACGACAACGCTTGGCCTTGTCCGGTTTTCGGCCGCAAAGGGTTCTGTCACGCGGCGCCAATCATCTTGCCACTGATCAACGGCTCGCTGGCAGGATTCCAACCGCGTCCGCACAACCGAAAGTTCTTCGGACCATTCGTCACGGCGGCGGCGAAGCGTGTCATACTCCTGCCTTCGTCCCAATAGTTCACCGCGCAGTGTTACGGCATCGTCGTACAATGAAGCGAGGCTCTCGGACGTCGGCGGAGGATCAAAAAGTCCCGCCTGTGTGTAACCGGAGCCAACGGTAACGGCGCGAGCGGCGGCGACAGATTCGAGCGCCGAACGTAACCTTTTGGCGGCCCGCACCACACGTTGCCCGATTTGCTCTCGGCGTTGTTCTTCCAGTTCCCACTGATTGAAACGGTCGAGTAACTTTTCGTGCTCGTGAATCCAACGCTGCATTCGCTCAGCCGCCGCTGGTCTGATTCCGCAAGCACGCCAAATCGATTCCCACTGCTCGGACGCCGTGTCGAACCGCTGAATGGCTGATTCTACATTCTTTTCCAAATCAGCAATCTGCTGATCGATCGATGCAAGTTTCTGCTGGTCGACTTCACGCTGATGGACACGGGCATGATGCGTTCGTATCGTGTCGACCATGTTATCCGCCGCCAATATCTGGTCGCGGAGCCGCTCCAGCAATTCGACTGAGGATTCCTGTGGCGGCTGTTTGCTGAGCGCTGCCAGGCTGAGATCACGCACTCGACGGGACTCCTTCAGGTCCTCCGCCGTCGGCAACGGTTCGTTCTGCCGGTCCGCTACCAGAGAGCGATTGAGCTGATCGCGTTGCTGTCCGAATGAAACCAATTCCGCTTTCAGGCGGCGTGCGATTTTATCGGCTTCGCTCATATCCGCAGCGATTCGCTCGATCACAGACTGCTCAGGAATTTGCAGACGAATGGCCGCTTTGCAGTTACCGTCAAAGCCTTCCAGATTTCGCAGATGATCATCGCATTGTTCCTGAATGCGCTTGCAGATCGCGGTCTGTTGTTCCAGTGAATCCAGCAATGACGCGGGCGATCCGATCTCGTCGATCACGGCTGACAAAGCAGCGGGATCAGCAGGTGTGCCAAGATCATCCAGTTGCACGTTGACGTCAGCTAACTTGCGCTGCAGAGTTTTTAGCCGTTCGCTGGCGTCATCGCGTTGTTGAATCACGCGCTGATGATGCGAGGCCAATTCATGAATCCGTGCCCGCATCGCGTCGCTGACTCGCAATCGCAGAATCGCCTCGTCGACTGCGTCTGACGATTCCAACTCCTCTGGCGTGACGTGCACCGACAATTCATCGAGCAGATCAAGGAGCTTGCGATCCAGATTCCGACGGACGCGGATCAGTTCCACACGATCTCGATCCGCTTTGTCTCTGGCAGCCAGTTCCTGGAAAACCGATTCGATTTCTGATGCATGATCCAGAACAGTTGAGTCGACGGGTAGCGATTCGACTTGCCGGGTTAATTCAGTGATCCGATCCGAAAGCGATTCACGCAGTTTGTCAGCGATTTCACGCTGCGATTCCGCCTCCCGTCGACGTTCGCTAAAAGCATCATCCAACAGCGGGGCATCAAACAGCGGAGCCAGTTCTTGTTGCGTACTTCGCCACTTTGGCAGCAACGGCAGCGATTGCTGATAGGCATGAAGCCTGGCAAGCTGAACTGCAGATTGCTGACTAGCCCACTGCAAATCCTCAGCCTCGGCTCGCTTTCGCCGCAGGCGATCCCGCAAATCAATGAATTCGCTGGGCTGGATTTGAATTTGCCGGAGTTCCTTGCGCTGCTCCTCCAATTCCTTGATCGACTGATTGATCGCGCGACTGCCGCGTGGGACAAACAGTTTCTCGCGGGATTCGATCAACTGTGCTTGAATCTCGCGCAGTCGGCTGACGCCCGCCCCGGCGGCAAACAGGATTTCTCCCAAATCACCTTCGCCGGCGATGATGGCCGCACCGCCCTCGACCAATTCTTGGTGCGAGAGACCAAACCTGGTCAAAAACGTTTCACGATCGATACCGCCGAGCATCGAACTTAACAGAGATTCTTCGATGGGCTCATTATCGTCCGCATCACGCAGCGTCGCTTTGCGGCCACGGCGCCGCACACACTCTAGCGCAGACCCATCCGCCGCGACCAACAGCCCACCCACACGAAGTTGCGTGTTGTTGTGCACGTAGTTGTCATCGGTGCGATGTTGCATACCGAATAACAGTGAGGTGATCGCCCGCAAGCTGGTCGTTTTGCCCGACTCGTTCGGCCCATAGACCAGATGAAAGCGGCGCGGCCCGGCCGATAAATCGAGCGAAACATCAGTGAACCTTCCGTAGGCTTTCAAATCCAACCGCTGAATGATCATTACGGCACCTCCACCCCATCAAAGCCTGGTGGGTCGAGTTGTCGCAAGTCAAGCGGGCCCTGGCTCACCTGCCGGTGTGCTTCGGTCATGTGCAGGCGCCCCCGAATCTCCGCCGCGGCAGACTCTACCAACGCGCGCAGCGATGCCGGATCATGGACGTCGATGGCCGCGTCCACGCCGAGCAATTCATCGGGCAACTTTTTTGTCAAACCACGAAGTTCATCTTCGATAACTGCCGCGAGTTCGGGGTCGGACTGTAGCTCCTCGATCACGGCATTCAAACTCTCCATCGGGCCATCTAGCTGAAGCTGGTCGAGCATTGGGTTAGCTAACGCCGATGTCTTGACTCGCAGCGATTCAAGCCAGGCCTGGTCGCCACCATGGGCAACGCAAGTGGCACGCAGAGCGGCTTGCAGATTGTTGTGCTGGCGATGCAAATCGGTGTGCAAGGCGGATGCACCGACAAGCTCCACGCGGACAACCAGCAATCGATGTTGGGCGCTGGCAGCCTGTTGCACCACCCAACTTTGAAATTCCTCGACCACATCGTCAGTGTACGACATCCGGGAAACGTCGATCGTGCACATTTGCCAGCGAACCACATCAAGCGGATGAAAGACTCGCTGGCAGCTACCGCTGGAATCGATTTCGACCAACACACAGCCGCGCTGCCCCGATTCCCTGATGTGCCGTCCTTGAATGTTGCCGCTGAATACGACTGGCGCCGCGTCATCCAGGCCATGTTCGCCGCGCTGGTGGATGTGTCCCAGTGCCCAATAGTCGTAATGCTTGTCGGCCAGTTGTTTTGGTGTGCAGGGGGCGTAGGGATCATGTCCTTCCGCACCGGTCAGGCTCGTATGCAACAGCCCCACGTTGAACAATCCGCCCAGCGGTTTGGGATACGCCAACGCCATGTTATCCAGCTCGCGGCGTTGCTGGAATGATCGCCCGTGGACAGCCACACCGATCGACTCAAAGACCCGCAAGTCAACCTGGTCGGATCTCATCATGATCTCACTGCCGTCGGGATTGCCTGGCAGCGGCAGCGAGGAGGTCATCAGATTCTGGGCGTCATGATTTCCTCGAATCACAACCAATGGGATGCCGGCGCTGACCAGCTTGCTGGCTTCGCCGACGAAGAAGAGACCCGTGTTTTGGTCGTTCCAGTCGCCGTCGTACAGGTCGCCGGCGATGACGACCAGGTCGACCGATTCATCGATCGCCAGACGCACCATGTTCTCCAAGGCACGGCGTGATGCCCCGCGAATCCGCTCGACCGGCGCATGCTCATAACTATCCAGCTTTTGCAGCGGACTATCTAAATGAATATCAGCGGCGTGCAGAATCTTGCGGTTGGACAAAAACGACCTCAATCAAACTAGCGGATTTACATTTGGACGGTTGTTAGGATCAACCCGGTGCCCAGTTGCGCCGGGGATCCTGGGGAAGCTGGCGGAACTTGATCGTTGTTTCTCTGTTGCTTGAGCCGGCAGTGGTTGCGCTGTCAGACTGCTGATCCAAGTCGGACTGAAACCAATTGGGATCACCCGATTCATACAGCGTTTGCGAGGCTTGGGTTGGATCTTCATGGCACTGCAGCGCGTGATACAACAGCGCTGCCGGCGTGCGCACATCAAAGACCGCTTTAGCGGCTGGTTGCATGATGACATGCAGGGCCTGTTTCGCTCTGGTCATGGCCACGTACATCAGGCACAACGCCTCGTTCATGGCCGCGGCGGCTTGATCACCAAAGGCGCGTTGCCATGGAGCCGGCAGAAAGTGCCACGACTTGTGATTCAGGTATCGCGTCATTGCCACGGGCGGCTCACCGAGTTGTTCAAACCGAGCCACGCACTGTCCACTTTGGCGCGTCAACTGTCCGTCAAACTGAGGCAAGATGACTGCGTCGAATTCCAAACCTTTGGCTTGATGAATCGTCATCACGCGGACCGCCGCGGCGCGTGGACGTTCAACACGCTTTTCTCGCACCATGCGGACGAAATCTCGCAGTCGCGGCGCCGCTGCCGGTTGATAATTCATCGCCAAACGCGTCAGCTGCTTGAGCCGCAATGTGTCCCGCTGGTCGCACGTCGGAGCGAGCACGCCAGCGAGGAACTCGATCGTTTCAGACAAGCCGCGATCCTCCATCAGCTCACGAACGAAGTCACCGCCAAAGCCGGGTAGCTGGCCGAGTGCCGTCGACTGAACATGGAATTTCCAGCGACCATCGCCGGGATGCTCCGACATCATCAGGGCCGACAACACAACTTCAACCGCTGCCGAATCAGTCAAAGGATTGCCGCCTTCCTGACTGACATCAACACCGATTCGCTCCAACAAATAAATCAGCTGCGCGACGGCACGGTTCGTGCGAGTCAAAATCCCGATCGTGATCCCCGGTGCCAGTGCGTTGATGCGTGATACCAGGGAAGCCGCGTCCTCAAAGCAGGTCAGGTCTTTATCACTGCGGTCGCCAGCGGCGGTGCGGCAGGTCTGAAAGCGAACGAAGCCGGGCAGCGACTGCTGATGGGCAATGTGATGCGGAAAATCCTTCACGAAGCGACGAATCGCCAACGCTTCGTGTGTCGATTTCTCAGTCTCGTCACCGTTGACTTCAGCCATCGGATGTCGGGCAAGATTCTTAAAAGCCTGGTTGACAAAATCGATCACAACAGGGCTGCTGCGAAAGCTTGTATTTTGCTCGTCCTCCGAGATTCCCTCGATCTGGTCGGCAACGGCATTGAAGATTTCCGCCACACCTCCGCGCCAGCCATAGATTGCCTGCTTTGTGTCACCAACGCAAAAGAAAGATCGCTTGACTTGCCAATCGTCGCGCGACGAGGAATTCGGGTCACTTTCAGCATCGCTACTGACACAACGCGCCGCCAGCGGCCGCAGCACTTGCCACTGCGCCGGCGACGTGTCTTGGAACTCATCCAGCAACACATGGTCGATGGCGCCATCCAACCGATTCTCCAGCACGCGCGGGTCCAAGGATGCAGCTTGTCGAGCCAAACAAGCGGTGACATCATCAAAACTCATCACCCGAGCGGACTGTTTGAGCTCGGAAACGTGGTGATCGTAGGAGGCCAGGATTGTTCCGGTAGCTTCGTTTTGGGCAACCAATAGCGACAACACGTGCGTCCGGACCGCGGCATACAGCGTGTCGAACGCTGCGTTGCATTGCTCATCAAAATCGGAGTTGTAGTATCGAACATTGGCTCGCGAGCGCCTGGCCGCCGCGATGTTGCTGATCAAGGTGTCTTTGTCCAGCGTTGCGAAATCTTGGGCTTCTAATTGCTCGGCCAGGCTCCGCAGCTTTGTCAGCAGCCGTTTTTGCCTTGGCGTCACCTGTCGTAGCGCGTCGACCGCGCGATTCATTTCGTCTCGCTCCGGCGCCTTGGGCGCCGCCAACTTATTCCAGGCATCATCAACACTTTGGCGACTGATCGCGTAAGCTGCCTCGACAACCCACAACAGTTCTCGGGCGATCGAGCGATTGGCGTCGCCTTTTCCCAGCATCGACAGCATCGTCACCATTTCGCCCGGGTCCAACAGCGAGATCACGTTGTCGACCGCTCGCTCCCGCAGCCAAACCTCTTCGATCTCGTCGGTCAGTCGCCATGTCGGCGGCAAGCCAAGCTCCAAGGGAAACGAACGCGCCAGCTGCGCAAACAGACTGTCCAGCGTACAGATTCGCAATCGATGAATGTTGCCAAGAATCTTATCGAACAACTGCAGACAGAGGTGGCGAGGCAATGTGGGGATACCAACTTGCTGGCGTAATTTCTGCAAGGCCTGGTCGTCATGTTCATCGGCAGCTTGTGCCAGCGTGATCAAAACCCGATCGAGAATCTCGCCGGCAGCTTTACGCGTGAACGTGGTGGCAAGAATTGTTTCCGGCGCAGCGCCCTGCAGCAGAATCTTCAACAATCGTGCCGTCAATCGATAGGTTTTGCCCGTACCCGCGGATGCCCGGACCAGCATCGGCTGCAATGATTCCGCCTCAGCCTGCACGCCAACAACTTCGACCTCGGAGTCTGTGGATGCGAGCAGCGCATCGGCAGTTTCAATCAGCCGCGTGGCGCTGCGCACGCTATCGGACGGTCGTGCCGGCCTACTTTTACTGCGCGGTCGAACGTGGTTTCCAGAAGTCGTCTCCGTCATACCTCGACCTCCTGTCCCATCGCCAGATCCGCACTGTCAAGCAATCGGTGGGCGATTCCGGTTTGCAGAATCATGGCATAATCGTCGAACGGAACATGATCCTTGGTCGGCTCGAACTTGCCTGCCCAAATCGCGCGAATGCAATCACGAATCAGCGATTCAGCGTCTTTCATTTGCTGCTCACTGAATTCAGCGATGTTGATTCTGGTTTCTTCCTCTTTCTCACTGATGTTGAAGTAGCCAAGTTCAACTTCTTCAGGCGGCGCATCGATTCCCAAAAACGGAATCATCAATCGATACAGCGGCAGTTGCAGATCGATCCACTGCTCGCCGTCATCGCTGCGTTTGAGATGCTTCTTTTCGGGTTTGTGCCCGTGGGTCTTGTAATCCAAGATCGCCCAGCGGCCCGATGCCGGATGAAAGTCGATGCGATCAAACCGTCCACTCAGCCCCATTCGCTTACCGTCAACGTCGATGCCGGCACCATGTTCCTCGGGGTTGGCCGACGCTTCACACTGATAGATCTGCCAACCTTGGTCGACATGCTGGGCTTGTCGCTGGGCAACAACTTTCAGGCGACGTTCCGCCTGAGTGATCTGCAAACGGACCGCGGATGACACACAGTCACCGTATTGCCCGGCAGCGTACTGGTGCAGGTGCTGGATCAACGACGCTTCAATCTTGTTCACGGCCGATTCGTTCTTGTCGGCCGACTTACCAAACAATTCCAAAGCATTGTGGACAAGATCACCGAATTGGTTTGCCGCTAACTCACTGGCCGCGTCATCCAGGAGACGCATTTTCAGGACGTGCCGCAAGAAAAAACGGTACGGACACATCAAGTAATCACGAAAAGCGGTGACACTCATCCGCGTCACCAACTCACCCGGCTGATCCGGAATCGGCAAACCGGGAATCGGAATCAGCGCGTGTTGCGGACCTTGATCCCATCGATGATGTACGCTGACCGGCTCTCGCCGGCGAGTCAACAAGCGGCGAACTCGGCGGGCACTGTCGGCCGGGCGAGACGCGGACAGCAAACGGCTGGGCGGCGTGGGAGACCCGTCGGCAGCCGTGCGGCCAACAATGAAGCGAATCGATGTGCGACTGGATAACATTAAATGCAGGGCGTAAACATCGCGAGCATATCGCCGGCGGTTGTCCGCCATCCGCAGTTCGGACCGAATCGTGCCCGGCAAGAATGGATCACTCGTCACGGCGGCGGGGACAAACGGATGATTCAAGCCGACAACCACCAGCGCCGGTGCATCATCCAATGCCAAATCGAGCCAACCTAGGATCTCGACATCTTCGGGGCCAGCTGTTTGTGCCACCCGCAGGTCAACCAGCCGCGAGGCGATCATTTCGATTGCCGTCGTTCCGCTGACCGGAAGATCCAGGTGGTCGTTGAGCTCCGAAAAACGTCGCAACAAACGGTGTAGCGAATCGAGTGCCCGATAGGTTCGAGTCGGCTTGGGATCGGCCCGGTCGAATTCGCCGTAGACTTGCTGCAACCACACCAACACGCTGCCACTCCACTGCGCGATTGCCTTGGTGTCGTCGGCGGCAAAGTCCGCCAGCCAATTATCGACGATCGCTTTGACTTGACCGGCCAGCGGGTATCGGCCGATCGCCACTTCTGGTAACGGATCCGCAAGGCGAATCGGATAATGATCTGCCAGCAGCGAATCCAATTCCGTCAACCAATCCGTCTCCGTCGCTACCTGCGAGTCAGCTAATTGCCGGCCGATCATCGCATGCACGTCGGCGTGACGAATCATGGCTGCTAACGTCTGCCAGGTTTGTCGTTGCAGGTGAGTCGCGGCCAAATTCAACAGCCGACCGATGGCGGTTGCTGCAACGGTCCAACCAAGATGGCGATGCGTCGACACGCCACAACCACGTAGTTCGATTTCGACAGGACCAACTTGCGTCTCATCCGTCACGCCCACGGTGACTTCATCCGCCGAGTGCGCCTGTGCGAAGTCGGCGATCGTTTCCGCAACACAGCTCGCTTGATCGGAAACATCGCCGGCTGCCAGCAATTGATCGTCGCGAAGCGGCAGCTCGTGCGCAATCCAGCTCGGCGTGTCGACGCATCCAAATTCGTCGAACCGAGCAAACTCCTCGGGCGGCGCTGCGACCATTGCCGTCAAATCGCATTCCAGTGATCGTAACATCTGAATCAGCGCATCACTCATATCGCTGACGCCGATCAACACCAGATGCTTTTCCGTGCGACATCGATTGTGCAATACCGCCAGCTGACGTTCCCAATGTGGATCCGCTAACCCTGCCGCCGCAAGCTGCGATAGATACTTGTCAAACAAACCGCTGAGCAGTTTCCAGCGGCGTTGTTCCGCTTCCGTTTCGCTCACCTCCGCAACGTCCGCAAAGGTCAACTGGCTGGCCGCCAGTTCTTCATGCAAACGCCGGATCGTCCCGGCCAACTCCATCCAGGCTCCGATCCTGTGCGGCTCTGGCGACTGCGGTATCAGGACTCGCAGCTGATCGGGATGCGTCGCACTGAGTACCTGAGCCCAGGCCAACGATTGCTCAAATTCCAAGGCCAGGTTTCTGGGGGCAGCGTACAACTGCTCTGGCAGGCTGCCCACCGTGATGATTTCCGGCAAGCACAACTCCAGTCCAAGCATCCTGGCCGTCCGCCCCAACAAGGCCCCAAGTCGATCCACGCTATGGCTGGTCGGTAAGACACAAATCAGCGATCCCAAATTCCACTGGTCAGCTCGGACAAACCTGTCACGCAACTGCTCTACCGCCTGTGGCAGCAGAGGGCGGTCCCAACCCAGAAATATTGTTTCGCAGGATGTGGAAAAGAGTTTCACGGTATGAGTGCAACGCCTCCAAGGCGGGCGGCGACCAGCGTTTCCCCACAGTGGGGCTTCAACTGCGTTAGACAGCGGCAACTGCATGACGCAGCAGCAACTGCATGACGCAGCGGCAACTGCGACGGACAGTGGCAACTGCGACGCATGAGTGGCAAGTCGGCGCGGAAAAAATCGCTTCCGTCTAGTGTCGAGACCCACGCTGACACGTTTGGTCACAACCGCTGCATTGTCGGCGAATTTCCGTTGTTCGCCAATCACTCCCAATCCGCAGAGGCCGCCTTATCTTTCCTATCTTTCCTGGTCATGCAGGAAGAATGCTCTCAGCAGGGAAAATTTGCGGCCTGTATTGAATATCCGGGCGATCACAGCCGATAAGGAGTCTTGTAGGTTCGGCTGGGAACGACCTGTGCGCATGGAGGCGCAGCATCATGATCATTTTCACGATCAAGCTATTGAAGAACATCCGTACTGCCATCGCGGGGCGAAAGTATCCCTATCAATTAGCTTGGGCGGTGGCCTTTGGAGTGCTGTTGGGAATCATCCCGCATGGCAATCTGCTGGCCCTGGCGACGCTGATCGTCGTGTTGTCCCTGCGGATCAATCACGCCATGGCCGGCTTGACCGCGGTGGCAACGACTTTCCTGGCAACGAAGCTGGACCCCGTCTCTGATCAGGTCGGCACTTTCGTCTTGGCACATCCCAAGCTGGGCCCGCTGATGGCTGACGCCTGGCAGTTGCCCTTGGTGCCCTGGACTGATTTGAACAACACTGTCGTGATGGGAAGCTTCTTGATCGGTGTGGCATCATTGATCCCCATTTTCATGCTCACCTATCCGCTGTTCCGCTTGTTTGCGCCGTCAACGCAAACACCCGACGATTCACCGGCCTCCGTAGCCGTCGCCCAAGCCGAGCCAGTGGTGCTTGTTGATCAAGCGCACGACCGTACCGCCGCACCGCGGCTGGTCGAGCATCCGGCACCCCAGAAAGAAACGGCCCCCGTTGGGGTCTCCGCATCAACCTTGGCAGAGTCCCCGCGGGAAGCGTCCGTGGACCAGGCTCTTGCTTCGCTGAGCGATCAGGCTACGCCGGAGCAGCTTGAGACCAATTCAACGGAACAAACAGACAACCGCGTATTCGTCGAAACTCGGATCGATGTCATACGCATGAAGGATTATCGCGACGTCACCGCAACCGTTGATGCGGGAGTCGCGGACTCTGACGACGAAGTCACCCTTCGCGATGACGTGACCACGACTGAACAACCATTGGACGAAGCTCTCAATTACTTGCTTCGCCAGTTGCGCGACTCACAGCAAAGGAAAGCGGGATGATTCGCTGGCGTTACATCTTCACAAGACTACTGATCATTGCCGTCATTTTGGTGCTGCTTGGCTGGGGACTTGGTCCCGCCGCCAAATTCGTCACCGTGAACAGTTTGGAATCGGCGACGGGTGCCAAAGTCGAGATCGACCGGACTCAGGTTGGTTTCTTTCCACCCCGGATCGAGTATCGCAACGTTCAGGTGGCAGATCCGCGGGGCGACAAAGAACTGCGAAATGCTTTTCAGGCCGAATCGATCGAGCTGACCATCGATGGCGAAGCTTTGCTGCACCGTCGTTGGGTCGCACGTAACGCTCGTATCAGCGGGCTGCAAATCGGTGCGCAACGTGAATCATCGGGGCATTACGAACCCCTCCAGGAAGCGGCGGTGAGTGAATCATCGGGACCTTCGATGCTGGGCAAACTTGTTCACGGCGCGGCAGACTCAATCGGCAACCACGCCGAATCGTTTGTTGGCGACTTGGAAACAACGCGTCGCAGTAAACAGATTCGTGACCGCTGGGAGAAAGACTACAAGACCTTGGTCGCACAGGCCCGCGATTTGGAAAAGCAAATTCGCGAGATACGTGACTCGGCCCGCGGGATCGACAATCCACTGCGTGACTGGGAAGAACTGGATCGCACGCTGGCCAGAGCCACGCAGGCCCGCAAGCAATTGACTTCGGTGCGTCAGGCAATCGACTCGCTGCCAGAACGTCTGCAAAACGATTTGGCATCGATCGACGAAGCCAAGCAGATTGATTTGGCGAAGGTTGACCAATACGTTCCGGGTGATCTTTCGCAATCGGGTAACTTCGGAATTGACCTGATGACCAAAGCGATCCGAGATCAAATCAAGCGCGTCCGCGACTACATGGACACCGGCCGGACACTGGCCAACTACACCGTGGTGGCTCCGGAGAACGAGCGTATTCGCGGTGTCGATTTTGACCTGTGGGGACAGAACCGTGCCGCTGACATGCTGGTTCGCCGCTGCGAAGTGGGCGGACTGATGCGCGCCGATGGTAACGCTTACGCGGTTACCGGGATCCTGGAAAATCTGACACCGACTCCCGAGTTGCTGGCCGAACCCACCCGTGCACGCTTGCGTCTGGAAGGCCCGGAAGTGATTCGCGTCGAATTCGTTCGTGATCGACGAGCTGGGGCGGACGTCGATCTGTTGACACTGCATTGGCCGCAAACCGATGCCAAAGCGATGCGTTTGGGCGATGAAGATGATGCCAACATCATGATCGAAGGCGGGCGACGTGAGTTGTGGGTGCAAATTCGCAGCGAAGGCCAGCAGATGCAAGGTCGCCTGGTGAGCAAACAAACCGACGTTCAGATGAATCTGAACGTCCAAGAAAAGTACTCCAAGACGCCGGTGGTTGTCTCGCTGGCCAAAAGCCTGGCGGCTGTCGATAGCATCGAAGTCGACGCCAACTTTGCCGGTACCTGGGGCGACATGGATCTGAATCTCAATACCAACTTGGGGCAGATCTTCCATCGCGCCGCGGAAGATGCGATCCATGGTCAAATGCTTGCCACCAAACAAAAGATGACCGAAAAGATCCAGCAAACTCACCTGGAGCAAACGCTGGAACTTCGCAAGTGGCTCTCGTCACGACAAAGTGAGGCGCGGACGCTGTTGGCCAGCGCCGATAAGTCGATCGAAGAAATGAGCCGAAAAGTGATTGATGAAATGGGTGACGCCGACGCTTATCTGGGACGCTTGCGAACCGCCATCGAAGGCAAGCTGCGGTAAGTCATCAAAAGTCGGGAGCACGCGAGGCTCCCGCGTAGCCGTTGAATCGGTCTGATGACTACCTGAGCGAGCTTAGCCGCCACGGGTGGGTGACGGGCGGCGGAACAGCAAACACAGTGGGCCGGGTTCTGGTACGCTTTCAACGTGATTTGCACCAGCGACTGTGTTCCGCGGAATCCTCACTCTTCGACTTGCGACGGTGGTTGCGGCTTAGCAGCAGCTTCGTCCGCCCGTCATTCGCTCGCTCCAGGCCTGCATTCGCTGCTCGCACAGCCTGCCCGTGCGATCTCGATCGCAGACATCACCGCGGACTGCCCAGCAATCAGGCCGGATTTCCGACTGCTTCAAAACATCCACATCGTGCCGCGTGATCGATCCAGCGAGCGCCCACCAAATACCCAAGCGTTTGGCGACTTGGCAAAACTCCCTCAACCGTTGGTGACCGAGATGCTGCAGCGATGAGCGGCCGTCTTTGGTAAACGTGTCCAGCAAACATCGACGCAATCCCGCCCGATCGGCTTCCCACAAAACGGTCTCGGGCTCCAGGCAGCGTGCCGAGGTCGCATCCGCATACGCCACGGCAACCAATTCGATGTCGTCGTGCAGTTTGCCTGCGACATCGCGCCACAAACCGCGGATGGCTGCTGGAGTCTGACAACCGCCCGGGCCCGCTTTGGCAAACGAAAACTGACCGGGAAGTGCTGCTGCAATTCTTACCGCTTGCTCGCGTTCGCCCAGGGCGGCTGAAAGTTTTGTCTGCCATGAGCCAGACGATCTTGACTCCATCAACCTTACCGCATCGTGCCAAAACTCGGGCTCGACGGGCCCCAGCGACCCGTGCCGCGGCTCTTTTAAATCGATGAAATCGACGCGAAATTTCGCTGCGGTCGCGAATTCTTGTTCGTCACGAACGCTAACCAACCACTGAGGCATTAAGTGTTTGCAGGCATGGGGATCGGCTTGATCGGAGCGGATGCAGCCGTGATCGGACAGGTTCATGTGGGTGGTGGATAGGCGACAAAAGGTTTGAGGTGTAAAGTCGGGGGTTCACAGACCCCACGATCGTCACTGGATCAATCCCGGAATGCCAAGATCCCCGGACCAGGATTCCTGCCCACCGATTGTTAGAGTAGCGTTGGAATACGAATCGATAAACACGCTGGCCGGACTGGAGCAGTACTGCGCTGAGATTTCCAGCTGTGAAGTCATTGGATTTGATACGGAATTCGTCTCGGAAGACCGTTATCGTCCTCAGCTATGCCTGATCCAAGCGATAGCGGGCGACCGCTTGGCGATCATCGATCCACTGAAGCTGGAGCACACGCAGCCTTTTTGGGATCTGTTAGCCGAACCGGGGCGAACGGTCATCGCTCACGCGGCCCGCGAAGAGTCCCGCTTTTGTTTTCGCTTCACCGGCAAACCGATCGCCGGATTATTCGACACGCAGTTGGCGGCCGGATTTGTGGGCATGGAATACCCGGCGTCGCTGGGTAATCTGGTCAACCGCTTGCTGGGCAAAAACCTGCCCAAAGGCGAGACCCGTACCAACTGGCGCAACCGGCCGCTGACCAGCGCACAGATTACCTATTCATTGCAGGACGTCGTCGACCTGCACGCCATGTACGAGAAGTTGATCCGGCTGACCGACGATCTGGATCGCCGCACCTGGCTGGAAGAGGAAATCGAAGTCAGCCAGCAAAAAGTGATCGACGGAGAAACCCGCGAAAACTGGCGCCGGGTCAGTGGAGCTTCCGGACTGAATCCGCGACAGTTGGAGATCGTCAGACAGCTCTGGCGGTGGCGCGAAGAACAGGCTCGCAAGACCGATCGTTTGCCCAAGCGGGTATTGCGGGACGACTTGATTGTGGAGCTCGCCAAACGCGGTTTGGCGGACGAAAAAAAAATCCGCCACATCCGCGGACTCGATCGCCGTGGCTTCAACGAGCATTATGGCGATATCGCTACCGCGATTCGCGCAGCGCTTGATACACCCGCAGCAGAACTGCCACAGCGGGCACGGGGTAACCGCAGAGCCGTCTCACCGATGCTGAGCCAATTCTTGTCGACATCGATTGCCTGCATCAGCCGACAACAGAAACTCGCTCCACCGATCGTTGGTAACGCGGACGATGTCCGGGAACTTCTGGGATACGAGCTAGACCGCCGGCCAAACGATCCGATACCGTCGCTGCTACAAGGTTGGCGGGGCGACATCGTGGGCAAGACCTTCCGACGAATCCTGGCCGGCGAATTGGCGATTCGCGTCGCCGACGTCAGCGAAGTTCAACCGCTGGAATTCATCGAGACGTAATCAACAGTTGCAGCCTAATCGCTTGAAGTCGACGTCGCTGCATGCCGGCGATAGTGCCGACCCAAGGCAATCAGACTGATCAGCCACGCCGTACCAAACATCAGTGGCGCGGCAGCGGGAAATGTGACAGCCAGCAGCGAGATGCTCATAAAGGCCAAGCCAAAAATCGCCGAGCCACCCCACACGTGGCCGGCCATGGCTATGAATCCAAATCCACTCAAGGCCGCGGCGATGGGAAATAATAACGCGTCGGGATCCAGCTGGCCGATGAACAACACCAGGTTCAAGACAAACAGCGCAGCCAGGTAACCCAACCAAATCGAAAAGACGGGACGCTCCGCTACCGATCGCGGCAGGATCACGCCGCCGCGGGCGCGATAGATCAAGGCGGCAATCGTTACCAACATCAACGCGCGCGGCAGCAAATAGGTGATCCAGTAGGGGAAATCAAAACGTGCGAGTACGAAGATGCAAAAGTGCGCCGCAAAGATAATTCCGCCCAGCGCGTGCAGGGTTTGCCCCCAGTCCTGAAAATAGTCTTGATGCTGGTCTCGCTTGATCTCGCGGGCAACCCGATCCAGCAGCCCACTGCCGGCCGCGCGGGTCGCTTCACCGCTTAGAAAGCGGTCCAAGTCGTCCGCCAGGGCATCCGCCGTGGCGTATCGATCGAGGGGATCGCTGCGCATCGCCTTGAGGCAAATGTTCTCCAAATCAATAGCGATCTCACGGCGAATTTGTCGGGGGTCCTCCGGCTCGTCCTGCAGTGCACTGCGAAGCACTTCCGCTGCCGACGCACCGACATGCGGCGGCTGTCCGGTCAGCAAAGCGTAAAGAATCGCGCCCAGCGAATAGATGTCGGTCGATGCGTCTCCGTGGCTGCGGCCCGACGCTTGCTCGGGACTCATGTAATGTGGCGTCCCCAAGACTTGACCGGTTCGCGTCAGTCCAATGCGGCTAAGCACCGATCCTTCGCGATGCCACTTTGCCAAACCAAAGTCGGTCACCAGCGGCCGCCCATCGCTGCTCAGCAAAATGTTCTCCGGTTTCAGGTCGCGGTGAATGATGCCCTCGCGGTGCGCATAACCCACCGCGCGCGCCACATCGCGAACGAGCCGCGCCGATTCTTGATCGTCGAAAATCCCGTCATCGACGCGAGTCTGTAACGTTGGGCCTTCGACCAACGTCATCGAAAAGTACTCGTAGCCTTGCCACGAACCGATTTCATGGATCGCGATGATGCCGGGATGTTCAAGTTTGGCTGCCGCTTCCGCCTCGATCCGGAAACGCTTCCGCTCCTCGTCACCCGCCAGCACTCCGGTACTGATCAATTTCAAGGCCACGGGCCGCTGCAGCCCTTCTTGCCGAGCGCGATAGACAACCCCCATCCCACCGCGTGCAATCTCGACTTCGATTCGGTAGGGGCCAACCTGAGTACCCACCAGCGTCGTTTCCGGTGCGGGAGTATCGCCAAGCCAGTGGTGATTGCGAAAAAAACTTCTCAGTTCGTCCGCGTGCTGCGGAAAAGCCTGCAAATACTCGCTGGGATTTGGGGTCTGACCGTCCTCGATTCGCTCCACGTATTCCGCCATCACCGATTCCAGTGATCGTTGCTGCGAATCACCAGCGGGAATTTCACGAGGATGGGGAATCGACATACAAGCAGTATAACATTGATGCTCAATCCCTCGTTTCTACGGGGGCAGCAAAGTTGAAATCAGATGAGTAAACTGGTGGGGATTGTCCCACTTGTTTTCACTCAAGCATTCGAGAACTCGCATGCACGCCCCAACTGTTTTGCTGTTTGCCCGCTCCTTCGTTTTTGCTTTCGCTGTGGTCTTGCTACTGCCGGCTGCCGCTGACGACCCCGCCAAGCAGGATGACGCGAAGAAACCCGCCGCCGAACAGGCCGCTGCGGAAAAGAAACCGGCCGAAGAAAAACAGGCAAGCGACGACAAAAAACCAGCGGAGCAAAAGCCGGACGCAAAAAAGGCTGACAAGAAGCCTGAAGA
>JBFJVZ010000017.1:0-36554 GCA_041623895.1 Pirellulaceae bacterium
ATCGCCAAGGCCATCGACGCGGGCGAAGACGTTGACGTGATCGAGATCGACGGTGCCAGCAACCGCGGGATCGACGAAATTCGCTCGCTGCGAGCCAATGTCGGCGTGCGTCCGAGTCGATCTCGTTTCAAAATCTATATCATTGATGAAGTCCACATGTTGACCCAAGCGGCCTTCAACGCGCTGCTGAAAACATTGGAAGAACCGCCCGAGCACGTCAAGTTTATCTTTTGCACCACCGATCCGGAAAAGATCCCGATCACTGTGCTCAGCCGTTGTCAGCGGTTTGATTTTGCGCCGGTCGAAGTGTCGAAAATCGTTCAGCGGCTGCGGGAAATCGTGACCGCCGAAGCCGCCCAAGCGGACGATGCAGCCTTGGAGCTGCTGGCCCGCCGCGCTGCCGGCTCCATGCGGGACAGCCAATCGCTGCTGGAGCAAGTGCTCAGCTTTAGCGACGGGAATGTCACCGCTGACGGTGTCCACGCGATGCTCGGAACAGCCGACGACGAACGGCTTCACGCGCTCGCCAAGGCAATGTCGGATCGCGATGCTGCTGCAGCGATCCAACAAATGGATGCAGCTATCGATGCCGGGGTGGACGCGGGACGATTGGCCGAACAGCTGCTGGGCTATTTTCGTGATTTGATGGCCGTGACGGTTGGTTGTGATCCCTCGCTGATGCGGCACACCTCAGCATCGCTGCACGATGAATTGAAGGAATTGGGTGGGCGATGGGGACTGCAAACCGTCCTGGCCGTCGTTGGTTTGATCGATCAGGCTTTGGTGCGAATTCGCTACAGTGTCTATGCACGAGTCTTGCTGGAGGCGACGCTGATTCAGATCTGTCATCTGCCGGATCTGCAAAGCCTTGCTGATTTGGCCGCCGCTACGAGCATGGACGAGACCGCCAGCGAAAAAAAAAACGTAATTAAGACACCAGCTGCGCCGTCAAAGCCCGTCGCGCCGCGGCAAGCTGCTTCGTCCGCTCCCCTCACCACGCCAGGGGAAGCAACGGCCTCTCCGTCAGATCAGCCACGGCTCACACAGAGTCACGCAGCAGCTGATATCGCCGATCAGCCCCAGCCACGGCAATCCCAGCCACCGCGACCCCAGCCACCGCAACCCCAGTCCCGGCAGCACCAGTCCCGGCATCCCCTGACACAAGCTGCCGCTGAAAAACTCTGGCAGCAAGCGGTCGATCAAGTCGAACCGATGACGGCGACACTGGCCCGCTCGGCAAAGAGCGTCGAACTGCGAGACCAAAACCGATTGCGATTGGTTTTTCCTGCGGACGCCAAAATGTCAATGAGACGAATCGAGTTGCCCGAGCACAAGAATTCGCTTGCTGCGGCGGTTGCGCGGCTCAGCGGCCAGCAGGTGAAACTTGAATTCGTTGCCACGGCTCCAGCCGTCGAGGACAAAAAGCCGGCGCCGCGGCCAACGGGAAAAGACCGGATTCAGCGAATGCGAGAAATCGAGAGCCATCCGCTGGTCCAAGCCTGTGTCGAATTATTCGAGGCGGAGATCGTCAAGGTCGATGAAGCAAGTCCAGATCGCAATCTGACGTAAGATGATCGATCAACCGCTAAGATGGATGGCTTATCCGTCTTGCCCTGTACTCCCGCGAGCCGGAGTAGTAATTCGGCCGACAAGTTAACTCAACAAACAAAAGGCTGCACCTCATGTTCAAAGGATTGGGGAATCTCGGCAACATCGCGTCGATGGTCGGCTCGCTGCAACAGCTGCCCGAGAAGATGAAAGAAATCAACGAGCGGATGAAAGGCGAGGCCGTCACGGTCAGCAGCGGTTGTGGCCGCGTCACCGTCATGATGAACGGAGTCGGCCACATCGAGGCAGTCCAAATCGTGGATGGATTGACGGGTCATGAACTTGAGCAAGCGGTCTTGGAAGCTACCAACGCCGCCAGTGCGGCCGCCAAGCAGCTGTACGCCGAAGCGATCAATCAGATGGTCAACGATATGAATTTGAATCTGCCCGGGATCGACGGCGTGCTGAAAACTTTGACCGGCGGCGGATGAGTGTCAACGCTGGTGAGTATCCCGGATGAGTATCAACGCTGATGAGTAACAACGCGGGCGCGGTCGCGGAGTTGGTCGAGCAACTTGGGCGACTGCCAGGTATCGGGCGAAAAAGTGCCGAGCGATTGGCCTTTCATTTGTTGCGCGTTCCCGAAGCCGAAGCCCTGGCCCTGGCCGAGGCCATACGGCGGGTCAGGCAAGATGTTCGTTACTGCGCCAGCTGTTTTAATCTCGCCGAAACCGAGACCTGCGCGATCTGCGCGGACCCCTCGCGTGACCAAACTCGATTGTGTGTCGTCGAACAGCCCCGAGATTTGATGAGCTTGGAGCAGTCGGGTGTGTTCAGAGGGCTCTATCACGTGCTACTGGGCAGGATTGCTCCCCTGGACGGGATTGGACCCGATCAATTGACGATTGAACCGCTGGTGGACCGTGTCCGGACGGGTAATTTTGTCGAAATCATCATGGCGACCAATCCGACGGTCGAGGGTGACGGGACGGCCCTGTACATCTCCAACTTGATCAGCGAATTCCCCGTGGAAATCACCCGATTAGCCCGTGGGATCACGGCCGGGAGCGTGTTGGAGTACGCAAATCGCGAAATGATAGCGGATGCACTGAACGGGCGACAAAAACTATAATGTTTGGAACGGAATTCGCTGGAGCGGTCAGCGACTGCCGCTATGATTCCAACATGGCTTGCCATTGTAAGGCTTGCCGGACCAAGGATGCACGTTTCGCGAGATGACAAATATGCGTATGTCGATGGGCCTGCAGCAACGCCAAATGCAGGTCCAAAAGTTAGCGCCGCGGATGATCCAATCGATGGAGATTCTGCAATTGCCGACCCTGGCGCTGCAGGAGCGCATTGAACAGGAAATGAACGAGAATCCGGTGTTGGAGCAGCAGGACGTTGATCCGCTGGCGCCAGAGGAGGAAACGGAGGCACCGACGGCCGACAGCCGCAGCGAAGACGAAAAAGAGTTGGTTGTCAACGACGACAGTGATAACACCGAAGACTTCGAGCGTCTTCAGAACATGGTCTCGGATCTGCCCAGCACCTTTGATGATTCATTCCGACGTTCGGCCAACCGCATTCAGGAAGATGCCGACCGCCGCCACGATTTAATGGCCAATGCCCAGGCCAGACCGGAGTCGTTGAACGACTTCTTGATGCATCAATTGGCCGAGATGGATATCGATGATCGCATCGAACAGATTGCCGAGCGAATCATCAGCACCCTCGATGCTCGTGACGGCGGTTATTTGCGAACACCACTGGCTGACTTGATGCCAGCCGGTCACAGCGAAGAAGACTTGCGATTGGCTGAAGAGGCTTTGGACATCGTTCAGTCGCTGGAGCCGGTGGGAATCGCCGCACGAGACTTAAGTGAATGTTTGCTTCGGCAAATCAATCCCGACTTTCCGCACTTCGAGGAAATGAAGACGCTGGTCCAGTCGCACTTGAATGACCTGGCCGAAAATCGTCTGCCCCAGATCGCTAAAAAGACCGGCTACTCGATCGATTTGATTCAAACCGTTCGTGACGAGTTGCATCTGCTAAATCCAAAACCGGGGGCGGCGTTCATGGAGACTTATGTCCCCAATGTCACCCCGGATATCATCTTGGAACAGGATGAGGACGGCGAGTATTCCGTGCGTCTGGATGACGATCGCGTACCCACGCTGTACATCAGCGATTATTACCGCAAACGCTTGCAGGATCCCCATAGCACCGAAGAGGAACGCGAGTTTATTAAACGAAAAGTCAGCAGCGCGCAGTGGTTGATCGATTCCATCGAACAGCGTCGCAGCACATTGACCAAAGTTTCGCAAGCGATCGTCCAGCACCAGAAAAAATTCTTGGATGAAGGTCCCGAATCGATCGAGCCGCTAAAAATGCAGCAGATCGCCGATAAGGTCGGTGTCCACGTCACGACGGTCAGCCGCGCCGTGGACGACAAATGGATTCAAACACCAAGAGGGATCTTGCCGCTGAAAAGATTCTTCGTCGGTGGAACGCAAACCGAAGACGGAGAGGACGTCGCCTGGGATACGATTCGAATCAAATTGCAGGAATTGATCGACAAGGAAGACAAAAGCGATCCCTACAGCGACGAAAAGCTTGTCGATGAGCTTAAGAAGGCCGGCATGAACGTGGCTCGGCGAACCGTCACCAAGTACCGCAAGCGGATGGGAATTCCCAGCAGCCGCCAACGCCGCGACTGGTCACTGGTGAAAAAAGATTAACGCAGTTTCGCTGATGGGCCGGCGCTATCGATCGCGGTGGTTGTCTGGGCAAAGCACGTCACGATCTCAAAGATGACCAGCGCTGGAAGCCAGCTTAACCATGCCGCCCACTGGTACGTCAGCGTCGGATCGAGTTCCAGCGGTTGCATCAGAAAATGAATCAGCCGCAGCGTGATTGCCGAGCACATCATCAGGTAGCTGCGGCACATCCAGCGACCGTGTGCAGCGAATCGCCTTGCTTTTGCCGCTTGCCAGGCTTTCCAAGTGAACCACCAGGCAGCCACACTGATCAGGGCGAAGCAAACAGTCGATGACATGCCCCCGAATGCTCGCGTTGACATGATGGCACCACCGGGGGCGGCAAAACACAACACCAGCACGACATACAGCTTGCCGAGTTTTCGGTGTAGCTGTGGTAAGCGGCGACGTAGCGAGTGACTGAGATTCAGCGTGCCGCACAGAATCGCTAGCGGCGCCGAAGCAATGTGGGCGTAAAATCCCAGGAAATAGCCGCTTGAATAAAATCCCTCAGCCTTGTTGCGCAAGAATCCGCGCTCAAAATCAGGCGGCAGATAGTGGGGAAAAGGAGTCAGGATCAACGCGCTAAAGTACAAAACCAAGACCGCAGCCGTGAACTTCAAAACGCCGCCCGGCGTAACACCTGCGTGCAGCTCAGCAATCCGAATTCTTTCTATGCGGGGTCGAGACATGAATCAGTCGGATGAATCCACCCGAAATGATGGCCAGGGTGTGCCGCTTTCCGATGCCCAACCTTATCGGACACCAACCGACGTTGCTGATACGCCGGCCAGCCGCGGAATGTTTCGTTCGCCCATTGCCTGGGTTTTTGCCGGCGGCACGGCGTTGGTGGTTGGCTGGTTTCTAATTTCCACCAACATAAGCAGAGAAACGGGTGGTTTCGGCGGGAGCCGGATGTCCGCTGAGGAATACCAACGCCGCCTCATGCCGCCCGTCCGGGAGGCACCTGCCGAGGAATGACGATGCAAACGAAAGACCAAACACGATCGCCCGCCGACCCGCTTGGTGCTGTCCAACCGTATCGTTCGCCCAAGGCGGTCATGGAGGAACCCAGAAAGGGTAACCTGAAAACGCTGCTTGCCTGGTTTGCTTTAGCGGCGTTGTTAGCAGGCGGAGCGCTGGCTTTTGCGTACGCCCGCAACTCCGCGGCGGAGGGCGTCAGCGAACACGTCCGCTCATTTGGCGATGACGATCGCCCTGGTGAGCCGCCGGAACCGTTCCCCGGGGACGGGGCGAGTGAGCCTTAAGACTCGCAATTCAGCAAAGGTCCGAAACGGAAAACAGCACGAAGATCTTCAGGCGTTTCGGCGACTCACGCTTGGGCGGTCGGCGGATCGCTCGGATTTTCACTGCCGCTTGGCAGCGCCGATGGCGGCAGCTTGATCGAAGGTCTTGTTTCCAATGGCCGTTCGACACGCTGTTGGGGTGGAACGACGACACCGCAACTGACGATGAACTGAATCGCTTCGTCCACGGTCAGATCCAAATCGATCGCTTCGCTGCGTCGGATGGTCACCGTGAAACCGGTCATCGGCATCGGGCTGGTCGGCATCAGCACGCTCAGCATCGGTTCGCCTGAGATCTCGGCAATTTCTCGCATGCTATTGCCCGTCACAAAGCCCAGCGACCAGATCCCTTCGCGCGGATATTGGATGGCAACGACGCGGTTGAATTCGATTTCTCGCTCGCTAAAGGCAAAGTCGGTGACTTGTTTGACGCCCCCATAGACCTTGTTGACGACCGGAATCCTCAAGATGGTTGCGTCGAATTGACGGACAAACCAGCGGCCCATGCCGAAGGTGAACAAGCGGCCAAAAAAATACAAAACGGTCAAGAAGACAATCAAGAATACCGGCAACACGATCGAACGCGGCATCCAGACGAGTTGAACGTAGCGATGCCAATAGGCATTGGCGCTGGCAGGCCTGACGGCGTTGGGGCCAAAATAATCAGCGTTTTCATCGACGATCTTGACGACTTGGGCGGGAATGAACCGCCGCCCGGTCGCAGGATCGGGAACATATTCTCTGCCTTGATAGAAGAAGCCGTCCAAGCGGCGCTGGCCGGTGGCGGTTGCGGCACTGGGAACTTCGCTAAGCGTACCACCGGTGTTTTCGGCATACAGCACGACGCTGCTGCGAATCACGGTTTCGATCGGCCGTAACACGTAACTTTCGATCGTATTCCATGCCCAAATCAACACGACGATGGTCAACAGCGGCGGCAGCACCACGGCCAGCCCACGCAGCACCGCGCGGCGAAAGCCGCCTGGTCGCGAGGGCCGTTCATCGGGACTGATGCGTTCGTGGTCCATCTGATTCCATCGGTTTGTGCTGATTATTCAGCCGAGAACAATTGATCTATTGAGATCTTATCGCACGTGCAACGACCGCCAATGTCACCCGTCGGGCTCCACCAGCCAGCAATACCTGCGTGATTTCGTTTGCTGTTGCTCCTGTGGTCAGTACGTCATCAACAAGCAAGATGTGCCGATTCACGAGCGTTTTCGCGAAAACATAGCTTCTTTTTACTGCAAAAGCGCCGCGAACATTCTCTCGTCGCTGCGCATTGTCCAGCCAGGCCTGTTTTTTGATTCGGCGAGTCATCTTCATGAGTGATCGGCACCGTAACGCGTGATTCTTGTCCCGCAAATACTGACAAACCGCTTCGGCAATGGTTTGATTGCCATTGCCGCCCCGCTGGAATTGTCGGGTGAAATGCGACGGGACGTAGCTGACCAAATCGGGGGAGCATGCCTCCGCTCGATTCGTTGTGACCGTCACAATCCGTTCACCCAACCGCCGGCCCAGCGCGGCGGCCAATGAGGATTGATGTCCATATTTCGCCGCCACGATCGCTTCACAAACTCGGTCTTGATAGGACCACAGCGGAATCACACCCTGAAAAAACAGCGTCTCCCGCTTGCATTGGACACAAGGCTCTGTCTCAGATGTCTGCTGATCCGGGTTGATTTCGGGTTGGATTTTGGGCTTCCCGACAGCGGGGCGGGGTCGGCCGCAACGAAAGCATCCCGCCTGCATCATCGGCCCGCTGAGTGTCAGGCTCCGTTGGCAGGGGCCGCAGAAATCTTGTTCGCTAGCGACCGGGCGGTTGCAGAGCCGGCAGGTGGGCGGCAAGACCAAATCCAAAACAGCGTGTTTCCCCCGATTTCCGGCTGAGCAGACGAGTTCCAGCGGCCTTTTCAGTCGCCTGATCGTTGGGGAAACGGAATCTCGCATTGGGAATAAGAAATTTCTTTTTTTCGATTTTGACCGCGAACCCTGGATTCTGCAGTGCGTCTAATCGATCAACTACCGGAGGGACTGTGTGTTTCTCTGGCCTTTTGAACGGTCCTGAGATAACCTTGTCTATAGGAACACGTACTCCAACCGTTGGCCGTACGTCACGTTCTGGTTTTTTTCCTGTGCTCCGCACCGCACGATCGGTGTTAAGGAGGTTTGAAATGCGTTTCGAACAGATTATCGCAACCGTCGCACGCTTGGCCATCGCCGAAGTACGTGAGATTTGTGGCGTCGTATCGTTCGCAAGCGACATGCGCCTCCATCTATGGCAGGTGCGGAAGCCTCTGGGGATGCTGTGTTATTCGGGCTCCTTGTCGGGATCATCGCGCTTAGATGATCTGCCCGGCGGGATAAATACCCGGCAACCCGGCAGTAAACGCGGCAAACAGTTGTCCCAACTGAGATTGGCGACAGCGACGTGCCCAGCGGGAATTGTGGCGGCCTGAGGCCGAACAAATTCCCCGGTCGTTTGCCCAGAGTCAGCAGCGGATGAAACCGCCGCTCGCTGGTCGCGACCGAGCAAGCTGAATCCCGCGTTTCGCTGCGAAGTCGATTTCATCAAGTCCGATGATTTCAGCTCGCAACACCGCCCGCGGCTTTAGCAATGTCCAGCCTTGTCACGTTCTTCAGCTACTTCGCGTTGCAGAAGATCACGACGGCCGACCCAGAGATCCAGAAATAACCGGCCGCGGCGCACCTGACGCGCCTGGCTCCGACCAATCCCGGCACCACCACGAAAGGTAATCGCCAGCAGGTCGGCCGAAAGGGAGGAAACCACTATGAACTTCACCGATAACGACATTTTGAACGCAAACATCCAGACGCGAACGGTCGCGGACCTGGTTCGCGCTGCACAAACGGGTGACCGAGACGCATTCGGTCTGTTGTTCGAGCGCTACCGACCGGGCATCGTCGCGCTGGCGATGCGCCGAGTCCGCAACGCTGACGAAGCGGAAGAATTGACGCAAGACGTGTTCATCCAGGCGATGCAAAAGATCGAACAGCTGCGCGTGCCGGAAGCTTTCGGCGGCTGGTTGCGTCGAATCGTACATCGCATGGCGATCAACCGCATGACGCGAACGCGAACGGCGGTTGCCTGCGATCCGGAAACGTTGGAAGCAACCTGCCTGGCTCAAGGAACGCCGGACCAGACAGCTCAGGATCGCGAAGCTGCAGCCGCGGTTCGCAACAGCATCGATCGGCTGGGCGAATTGGACCAGGAAACGCTGAAGGCGTTCTACTTGCGTGGCCGAACGTTGATCGAAATGAGTGACGAGTTCGACGCCCCGATCGGAACGATCAAGCGTCGATTGCACGTCGCGCGAAAGCGATTGGCCAAGGAAATGGACGTCATGCAAGCGGTCTAAACGACCGCCAGTGACGCTGCAACGAGCCGGCTGTGAAAGGGCCACCTTCACAGCCGGATTTTTTGTTTACCGACAACTTGGCAAGGCCTCGGTTCCCGCCGCGCGACAAAGGTTTACGGGTTCCCTGTTTGGGCATACACGGCGCGGTGGGGCGTGTATGATGGTGGACGCTTTTAGCTGACCCGCATCACGATATGATTTTGGTCGATGCATCCCCAAGCAACGCCGCCGCATGCACTCGCTTACCCCGCAAGAACGCTTGCGGAGAATGGAGGAGTTGCAATCACAATCGTTTGCCGCGCTCAAAGCAAATCCTGTCGCCTGGAATCATTTTATTCGTCGGAACTTTCGCAAACGCCGGGACGATGGTCAACACGCAGCTGAATCGAATCGTCCAGGCGCTGAGCAGGCATGACGTTTCGTACTTGTATTGGCTGCGGAAAATGAAGCAGGCCGCCGGTCGTATTCGAGATCAGTTGGACTTGCAGGAATTTGCCCGAGTAGCGTTTCCCGGATCCCCCGGTTTTCTCTACAAGCTACGAGTTCGCCTGGGCTCAATTCAAGGCAGAGGCTTCTGCAGGAACAACGTTTCACTTTCCGGGTGCAGCGGGGTGCGGCCGAAGCCATGTTTTTCGTAGGCGCGCCGTGCCGCATCGTTGTGGGCCATTACTTCTAATGTGACCCGGCAGCAGTCATGGGCAGTAGCGATCTCGTCGATCTTGGCGAGTAGCTTCCCCGCCACTCCGCGTCCACGGAACTCTTCCGTCACCACAACGTCGTGGATGTTCACTAACGGACGCCCCATGAAAGTCGAAAATCCATAGAAACAATTGGCTAGCCCGACTGCTGAACCACCGCTGTAGGCCAACACGCTGAAAGCCGTCGGAAACTCGGCGAGTTTGCAGGGAATATCCAGTAATTCTTCCGGCGTCATCGTGCTAGCCGACCCACCGCTCTCAAACTCTGCGTATTCTGCCAGCAGTGCGATCAAATCGGCGCAATGCTTTGCGTCCGAATAGTCGACTCCTATCGTGGTGACTTCGGTCATCGTTACCTGCTCTTGGTGGCTCGCCATACGCGGCATTCGGAAACTCGCAGAATTCAACTAGAATCTAGTTCTTCGCAAAACTTACTTTCCCGGGAACATTCGATGCTTCGCATTTTAACACCCATGGTTGCGGTGGTCATTGTGACAGGCACGGTGATCGCCGACGGTTGGCAACAATTTCGAGGTGACGCAGCGCGAGGTGTCGCTGCGGCAGATATCCCGACCACTTGGAGCGATACCGAGAATCTGGCTTGGAAGACGCGATTGCCGGGCAAAGGTTCCAGTAGCCCGGTTGTGTATGGCGATCGGGTTTTTCTGACCGCCTATTCCGGCTATGCCGTTAGCGCCGAAGACCCGGGTGAGCGAGACGACCTGCGGCTGCACGTCATCGGTTTGTCCTTGGACGACGGCCGCATCGTTTGGGACAAGCAAGTCGATCCTTCACCCCAAGAACAGTCCGCCAACAAGCGGGTGGCTGATCACGGCTACGCTTCGCCTACGCCGTGCGTGGATGAGCAGAACGTGTACGCTTCCTTTGGACCGTCGGGCGTGGTCGCTTTCTCTCATCAGGGGGAGTTTCGATGGCGAACCGCTGTCGGTACGCAAACCGCAGGATTCGGGGCGGCGGCGAGCCCCATTGTTTTCCAGGACCTGGTGATCATGAATGCGTCGATCGAAGACGGCGCGGTTTACGGTATCGATAAGCACACGGGGGAAGTACGCTGGCGGACTGCAGATATCACGCGGGCTTGGACAACACCCACCATCGTGACCCTGAAAGACGGAACTAATGAACTGGTCCTGAATCAAAAAGGCATGATTCTCGGGCTCGATCCAAAGACCGGAAAGAAACTGTGGTGGTGTGACGCCATCCAGGATTACGTTGTGCCCTGTGTTGTTGCGGACGGTGACATTCTTTATTGCAGCGGTGGCCGCAGCAACAAAACATTTGTTGTCAGAGCTGGCGGCCGCGGTGATGTCAGCGAGTCGCACCTGGTGTGGGATGTTTCGCTCGGCGCGAATGTGACCAGCCCCCTGCTGCACGACGGTTACCTGTACTGGTCGCATGACAAGTCGATCGCACTTTGCCTCCGCGCCAGCGACGGAGAGCAGATGTTTCGCGAGCGGATGCCCACACGTAGTCGTGTTTACGCGTCGATTGTCAGTGACGGTTCAAAGCTGTTCCTGACGACGCGTGACGCCGGTGTGTTGGTGCTGGATGCTTCGCCGACTTACCAAGAACTTGCTGTCAACAAACTCGGATCGCCCGAGGAAAAATTTAACGCGACTCCGGCGATCATCGGCAGCAAGTTGCTGCTGCGCAGTGACCAGAACCTCTACTGCATCAGTAAGTAGCATTGTCTGAAGTCTTTTCAGGAGCCCGCATTGACTCTCAGGAAGCCAGCCGCAAGACCTGATCGCAAACACTACCGCCCCAGATTGGAACCACTGGAAAACCGGCGAGTGTTAGCGACGATCATTGTGACCAGTGCAAACGACAACCTGTCCGTTGACGGGCAGGTAACGTTGCGCGAAGCGATCTTTGCAGCCGAGGCGAACGTTAGCATTGATGGTTCAGCCGCCGGCGAGCAGGGACAGGATACGATTCGCTTTGCCAGCTCATTGTCAGGGATTCCGATTCGCATGGCCGGCTCCGAGTACCTGATTTCGGAGTCGTTGATCATCGAAGGAAACGGTGCCCACGAAACAATCATCAGTGGTGAAAACCTATCGCGGATCTTTAGTTTCTTTGGATCGGTCACGGGTGGTGAAAATCACTACGAGTTATCGGGGTTAAAACTGCAGAACGGTAAAGCGGTTAAGGTCAGTGCCAGCGACCCCGACGAAATCGGCGGAGCCATCGTTTTTGAAGGCACTCGCGAGGAGTCCCTGGTGGTTCGCGATTCCGTGATCGAAAACAGCCAGGCGGATGTGGGCGGCGGAATTCACGTCGACGGGGTCAAGCTGCACATTGACGGATCCACCATCACGTTTAACCAAGCCAGTTTTGGCGGTGGACTGTCAGCTCAAAACGTACGCGCAGTGATCACCAATTCAACGATTCATTCCAACAGCGCGGCGACACGCGGCGGCGGTATCCACCACCTTGGATTCGATCCGGTGCAGCCTTCGACGTTGGACTTGATTAATGTGACCGTGACCGACAACGCGGCTCGAAATATTCACAACGCCAGTCGCGATGACGGTGATGCAGTTGTGCAATATGGCAACTCGATCATCGCCGGCGGCAGCGCCCCGGGTTTTGGCAACGAAGTTGTCACAGGAAGCGGCATCGCGACGGCGACTTCGTTGGGGAACAATCTATTGGATTTTCCGCCGGTTGGCCTCACCAACGACGCTGACCGGATACTGCTTGGAGCCGGAGAAATCGGACTCGGTGTGCTCTTCTCTAACGGCGGCGACGTCCCAACTCAGGCGATTCACCCGCTAAGTTTTGCTGTCGACGGCGGTAACAATCAGTTGGCCGTGGGGCCGGGCCCCGATTTGATTTGGGGCAATGGCGATGATCTGCCGCTGGAAACGGATCAGCGATCAACGGGTTTTATTCGCATCCTCAACGGGGGCAGCGGCACCGCCGCCGTTGATATCGGCGCTTTTGAGGTGCAGTCAACATTGACTGCTCCAAGTCCACTACTGGTTTCCGACGCCGGCGATACGTCCTTCTTCGGTAGCACGTCGATCGATACCAACGACCTGACGCTTCGCGAGGCAATTCAGATTGCCAACCTCAGGAATGGACCGGACACCATTACCTTCAGTTCGCTGCTGGACAATCAGACCATCGCACTTGATGGAAATTCGATCAGGGCAGTGGACAGTGTGGAGATCCTTGGACCGGGAGCCGACCGGCTGACCATCAGTGGATCGCAGGAGTCAGGTATTTTTTCTTTTGGAGATGAAGGCGACGACGGTGGCAAGTTCATTGTTGCCGGATTGACGTTGACCGCGGGATCGGCGACCAGTGGCGGCGCGATTTTCAGCCAGAGCAGCGAACTGGTCATCCGCGATACGGTTTTCGATGGCAACAACGCCTCCTTCGGCGGCGGACTGCTTTCGCTTGGCACCGATGTGCACCTGCTAAACAGTTCGTTCGTGGGCAATCGTGCCACCGGCAACGGTGGCGGTGCCCACATTAGCGATTCGCGGGGCAGCATTATCAACGTGACCTTTAGCGGAAACATCGCTGAGGACATTGGCGGCGGCGGTCTTTGGGCTGGGGCCGGCGACCAGGAAGGTGTGTCGGATATTTCGATTATCAATTCCACCTTCGTTGATAACTCGGCCAATGAAGGATCGAACATCTATGTCACGGCGGTTGCTTCCGCAGCGACCAGCAATCTGGGTATCGGCAATTCGATCTTTGTGTCTGAGGGCGAAAGCGCTGGTAGTTCGGTGGTAAGTGGAGGCAGCCCGATCGCAACGATCACGTCTCTGGGAAACAACATCGCCTCGCAGCAATTCATTTCCAATCCGCATCCCTCGGACCTTGCCAATACGGATCCGCTGCTGGGAGCACTGGAAACCGTGCTGAGCGGGATTCCCACGTACACGCCTGCAATTGAAAGTCCGGCGAGTGATGGCGGCAACGATCAACTGCTGCCGGCCGACACGTTTGACATTGACGGTGACGGGGATTCCGCCGAATCATTCCCGCTGGACGCAAACGGAAATCCGCGCGCGGTGAACTTGCCGAGCCTGGAAAATGAACCCCTGGTTGATGTGGGTGCTGTAGAAATTCAGTCAGATCCAAACGCTGTCTTCTTTGACTACGGCGACGCTCCGGATCCCGAGTACCCCACGTTGAGGCAGAACAACGCCCCCAGCCATGTCATCGATGACTTATTCTTGGGTACCTCGGTTGACGAGGAGTTCAACGGCCAGCCAACGGACAATGCGGATGGGGACGGTAGTGACGACGACGGCATCAGCTTCTTGACCAGCCTGGTGACGCATCCGACAGTCCCGACAACAGCGACCCTGAGTGTGACTGCTTCGCAAGCAGGACTGCTGGATGGCTGGATTGATTTCAATGGCGACGGGGATTGGCTTGACGATGGTGAGCAGGTTTTCGCTTCGCAGTCAGTCGTCGCGGGATCACAGGCGATCGCCGTTAGCATTCCGGCTGCTTCGCAAGTTGGTTTGACGTTCGCGCGTTTTCGAATCAGTGCCGTTGGTGGGCTTCAGTCTGATACCGGAGTGGTCACCGGTGGCGAGGTGGAAGACTACGCCGTCAACATCGTTGACGGTAGTGAAGGAGTTGCTGTCAACTTGATCGTCGATGCCACGCACAGCTTCATCACCAGCAGTTCCAATCTGGTCGTTGCCGCCGGAACGGAAATCATTTTCCAGACCCCCGCGGCTTTAATTTCTTCCTTGACGTTCATCGGGACCGAGGGCAATGACCTCATCCGCCTGGCGGACTTCAGTGGACAACAGGGCGATCAAATCCCGATCACGATCGACGGAAAAGGCGGCTCGGATTCCGTAAAACTGGCGAAGATCTTTGACTACGATAACGCATCAAGGATCACATTTGAGGCTGTCGAGAATCTGCAGCCGGGCAGCGACTTTGAACCCGATACGACATTGACGCCGCTTCTGGTTGCAGCGGCGAAAGGCAACGTTGAGCTGGTCACGATCGTTGTCGACAATACAGATCCGATCGTCGCCGACGACGGATGGCAATACTCACGTAGCGCATCCACTAGCGATGGTTTCTCGCGGATTCTTGCAGCCGGTACTACCGAAGTCGCGATCATCGGCGGCGGTGATTGGACCAACCCGATCGAAAAGCATGATGTCGACACCAAGAACGGCGTCACGGCGCTTGATGCACTGATCATCTTGAACCACTTGGCGACACGTCAGTTTATCGTTGAAGGCTCGTCAGAACTCGTTGATGCCGCTTCCGTGTCCGAATTCCCCAACTTCTTCTACGATACGACCGGCGGTGGCGACGCGACCGCATTGGATGCACTGCGAGTGATCAACTTTATCGCGCAGCAAAACTTATCTGGTGAAAGCGAGAACGTGGAGGCAGGTCTGTTTCCGCAACCGGTGTTGCCAGCGTTGGCGCCGCTTGATTTGGGATCGAGAATTGCCTGTCAAGAAGTTACCGCTCGCCTGGAGGGCTCGGAGCGATCCGGACTTTTGAAAATGAGTCCCCGATGGGTTCCGCTACGAAGCGGTCGTTCTGCAGCCGAGCGAATCGAACCAGTGGAATTTGAAGCGCGTGAGCAAGCAGAAAACGTCGACGCGGCTCTTTTGCAACTGAACGAAATCCTTTTTTCGTGATCCATCTGTGTTGCACACTTGCTGACTGAGTTCAAATTGTGTTGTCGATCGTACCGACGATGCCATCCAAATCCAGGTCATCAGCCGCTGTTCCAAACGGGTCTTCGACCGTGCGAGCCAGTACTTGGACGCCGACGAAGAAGTAAGCGTGAAGCATCGCGACGGGCACCGACCAGATACCTGCAGATCAACACCGAACAGAGAGAAGATCTTTTTTGTCGGCCTGCACTCGTCGGCACTGGCGGGCGGATTTGGGGATTCTTTGGGCTCGGCCAACCCGCCGGTTTCAGCAGGCATTCTTGACGAATTGTCACACGCCCGCGTTTTCGTTCCACGCTGGCAGCAGATGGCCATGGAACAATTCGCCGGCTTGAATCACAATAACTGCGTCGCGATCGCGGCACAGAATGTTCTGTCGACGCGATTGCCCTTCCCACCTCCCACTCGGCAAATTTTTCGAGGACTTGATGAGAGCTTTTTTCCATTGCTCATTCTTATTGACGTTGACTTTCGGTTTTGCGGTGACGGCAGCCGAATTGGAACTGAAGAAAGGGGACCACATTTGTTTGGTGGGCAACGCGCTGGGCGAGCGAATGCAGCATCAGAATCAATGGGAGTCGCTCCTTCATCAGCGTTTTCCCGAGCTTGACTTGACCGTCCGCAATCTGTGCTTCCCCGGCGACGAGCCGTTCGAGCGAATTCGCAGCGAAAACTTTGGTGAGCCTGACAAGCATTTGACGCACAGCAAAGCGTCGGTCGTGATGTACTTCTTCGGCTTCAACGAGTCGTTCGCCGGCAAGCGGGGGCTGAAGAAATTCTCTGCCGACATGACCAGGCTGGTCGAAGAAACCAAACGGAAGGATTACGGCGCGGGCTCGCCGCGAATCGTGCTGGTCTCGCCAATCGCTTTTGAAAACACCGGCGATGTGAACCTGCCGAACGGCAGCAATGAAAATGAACGACTCGCAATGTACACCCAGGCTTTGTCGGATGTTGCCGGCAAAACGAGCGTCCGGTTTGTCGATTTGTTTACGCCCACGAAGGCGCTGTTTGAAAAGTCCGATCAACAGTTGACCTTGGATGGCGCGCACCTGAACGCGGCGGGATACGCCGCCCTGGCACCGATCCTGGATACCGGTTTGTTTGGCCAAGGCGGTCCCAAAACGGTCGACGCCAAAGTGAAAGCCGAAGTTGATAACAAGAGCTTTCACTGGTGGCACCGCTATCGAGCCGTCAACGGCTATTCCATCTACGGTGCGCGCGGCAAGGCAGGCAGCGATGGGACCTACAACAACACCGACGTGATGGAACGCGAGCGGGAGATTCTGGACCAGATGACGGCCAATCGTGACGCGCGAATTTGGGCCGTCGCAAGCGGCGATTCGGTACCGGCTGAGATCGATGACTCCAACACGTTGCCGTTTATCAATCCGAAGACCAATGTGGGCGGCCCGAATGATCCGAATGCCAAACGCGGCAAGCTGGGATCGCTCGAATACCTGAATGCCGCTGAACAGCAGAAGCTTTTCAAGTTGCCCGACGGATACCAGATTCAATTGGTTGCATCGGAGGAACAGTTTCCGGAACTCGCCAATCCCGTGGCCATCAACTTCGACAACAAAGGTCGATTGTGGGTCTCCACGATGCAGTCGTATCCGCACTGGAAGCCGAAGACCAAGATGGACGACAAAGTCTTGATCTTTGAAGATCACAATGGCGATGGCACAGCGGATGAATGTAAAGTTTTTGCGGGCGGGCTACACCAACCGACCGGGTTTGAGTTGGGCCATGGTGGCGCTTACGTTGCCGTGCAGCCCGACATCCTGTTTTTGAAAGATACCGATGGTGATGACGTGGCCGATGTTCGCCAGCGGTTATTGGTCGGATTCGACTCGGCTGACTCCCACCATGGGATCGCAGCCTTTGAGTGGGGACCGGGAGGCAATCTTTATTTCCAGGAAGGCACTTTCAAATTCTCGCAGGTCGAAAGTCCTTACGGTTTGACGCGGTTGCACGAAGCGGGCATTTGGGTCTTTCATCCCAAGAGCCGAAAGTTTGGTGCGTTCTGTAACTTTGCCTTCGCCAACCCTTGGGGGCATGTATTCGACCGCTGGGGGCAAGACTTCATTGGCGACGCGTCTCCAGGCAACAGCTATTGGGCCGCACCGCTGACCGGCCGTATCGATTATCCACTCAAGCATCCCGGTGGCAGCCAGCATCGCCGCATTGCCAAGACCACTGGCGGCGATCCGTCCTACAATTTCCCCACCTTTTACCCCAAGCGCACACGTCCGCTGGGCGGATGCGAGATCCTTTCCAGCAGACACTTTCCGCCCGAGTGGCAAGGTAACTGGTTGGTAACCAACTGCATCGGCGACCGAGCCGTTTTGAATCACGTCGTCAGCGAACAGAAATCGGGCTTTGTGGGCAAGGAGGTCGAGTCGATCGTGTCTTGTGCGGATGGAAATTTCCGCCCCGTCGACGTGCAAGTCGCGCCCGATGGTTCGCTCTATATCTGTGACTGGCACAACGCGTTGATCGGTCATTTGCAACACAACCTGCGTGAACCCAACCGCGATCATTCCCACGGCCGGATTTGGCGAGTGTCCCACAAAACAAGGCCCTTACTGGAGCCGGCCACGATTGCCGGCCAGCCGATCCCGGCGCTGTTGGAACTATTGAAAGTCCCCGATGATCGCACGCGTTATCGTGCCAGACGTGAGCTTGCGGCGCGCGACACGGATGATGTGATTTCCGCTGTCAAGACATGGGTCGGATCGCTAGATCAGGCGGATGAAGATTACGAGCATCATCTGCTGGAGGCGTTGTGGATGTATCAAACGCACAATGTGGTCGAGCAAGACTTGCTGAAGCAATTGCTTGCCGCCAAGGACCATCGTGCCCGCGCGGCGGCGACTCGGGTCCTGTCATTCTGGCTGACGGAGGTGCCTGACCACGAGAGACTGCTGAAAAAATGCATCGACGACGATCATCCGCGTGTTCGTTTGGAAGCGGTTCGTGCGGTTAGCTTCCTGCAAGGCGACGATGCCGTCGAACTGGCGTTGGGGGTGCTCGAGCACGAGATGGACGACTACCTGCAATATACGCTTGACGAAACGATGCGTCGGCTGGAGCAGTAATTTGTTTCTTAACGCGAACCGCGGGCGGCGCCCGCGCATTCGCCGGCTGTTTAGATGGGCCGCTCGTTACGGCTTCGCATTAAACGCAAGATCAACACGAGTTATGAAAAAGATTATCGTTTGTCTTCTCGGCATTTCGATCGCGGTGTCCACCATCGCTCAAGACCACGGTGACCACGGTGCAGCCACCACCAAGATCAAACCGCCGACGGTCTTTTTGGACAAGAGCCCCCGAATCGTTGAGTATCAACTCAAGCGGTTGGATAACCAGCGTTTACTGTTGGTCGAACGAAAAACCGACGACAAAAAATACATACCCGTGTACCAGGCGATCTTGGGACGAATCGGGATGTCACCGCAATTCCGTCAAGAAGCAGTGACAGCCCTGGTCGACCTGCAAGATTCAAACACGGTAGCGGTCTTGCTGGAAGCCCTGCAAAAATTTGACCCCGAAGATCGGCAACAGCAGCGTACGGCCAACCAGTTGTCCGACATGTTACTGCGTCTGCCCGCTGTGCAATTGAAACAAGCATCCCAGCAATTGATCGGCGCCACCGGCAGCGATAGCAGTTTCGTCCGCAGCGTCGGCTACGCGGGCCTGATCTCCGCGGGCGAAACTGAGACCGCACTTCTCCAGGCAAAGGAAAGTGACGATGCAACCATCGATTTCCTTTCCTCCGTGTCGCTCGTGCCAAATAACGCTGTGCGGTCAAATCTGCGCGAGCCTGTCGCTGAAAACATCATCAGTGGGACTTCGATTGCGGTCAAACGGGCTGCGGTCGGCGCGATCGGTTTCGTACCGCAGGATCAAACCGCTACGTTCGAGCTTGTCGCTCCGCTGGTCGCGGACGAGAAACTCCGCGACGCCGCTGTGAAGACGCTGCTACGAATTCCTCGAAAGCATCGTGGCGAAATGGCAAGCAGGGAAATCGCGAAAACGTTGGTCGAGTTGGCCGAGAAGACGCCTGCAGAAAAACGGACGACGGATCCCTTCATCGATGCCATGCAGTTGGCCGATCAGTTGATGAGCAAGTTGCCCAGCGAACTGGCCAAGGAATATCGAGCGAGATTAAGCGAGGTCACGGTCCGAGTGGTCAGAATCCGCACCGTCGAAGAAGAAATGCGTTACGACACGCCCTACTTTGCGGTCGAAGCGGGCCGCCCGCTGCAGATCATTTTGGAAAACCACGATTTAATGCCGCATAATCTGGTCGTGACCGTTCCGGGCGCACTCAAGGAAGTCGCGCAACTTGGACTTCAGGTGGGACCAACGGGAGGCTGGAAAGGTCTGCAGTATGTTCCTGAATCGGAAAAGGTTTTGTTCGCGACGCAAATGGTGCCCGCGGACAAGTCCGAACGCCTGACCTTCGACGCTCCGGAGACGCCTGGCGAGTATCCGTACGTCTGTACGTTTCCACAGCACTGGTATCGGATGTACGGCGTGATGGTGGTGGTCGAAGACTTGGATGCATGGTCAAAGAATCCGGTCGAGCCCGCTAACCCGATTGGCAGCAACCGCTCGTTTGTGGCCAGTTGGAAAGTGGACGATTTGAAAGACGAATTAGAGTTGGGACTTCGCGGCCGCACGGCGGCGATCGGCAAGAAAATATTTGCCGAGGCATCATGCAAGGGATGTCACAAAGCCGAAGGCGATGGGGGCATCATCGGGCCCGAATTGACCGACGTGGTGACGCGTTTAAAGACTGACCGCGTCGCGCTGTTGCGTGAAATCCTCGATCCGTCTCACAAGGTGGATGCCAAATACCAGATGCACACGATTCTGACCGCCGACGGAAACACGCTGTCCGGGATTATCGTCAAGGAAGATGACGATCACGTGCACATCCTGGCGAACCCTGAATCGCCAAAACCAACTCTCGTGCCGCAAGACGAGATCGAAGAAATGGTGCCGTCACAGAACTCGATGATGCCCAAAGCACTGATGGACCAATACACCAAAGATGAAATCTTTGAGCTGTTGGCGTACTTGGAGAGCATCAATCCCAAGAAGTAGATGCCGGATCATTCTGCAAACTTTTTCCAGCCCGCCGGTGGCTTGGGAAACTCCCGGTAGCCTCGCGTGTCCGATTCGCCGGACCAGGAACCAACCGGTTCCTCGGGAATGACAATTCGGTACTTCATTTTGTCATCATCCAATGACTCCAGTAGATAGATGTCAATGATTTCCGGTTCGGAAGCTTTTTGCTCAAAGATAACTCTGCCGCGTGTCATCCAGACGACATCGAATCCGAAATCGTCATACTCGCGGTCGTCCGGCAACAGGTCGCGGCCCTCAGACCGCATCGTGCCATCTGCGCGGCGTTCATAGTTCCAATAAGATCGGATCGTTGCATCGTCGAACACGCCGTGCCATAACCCCAGCAGTTGTTGATCCTGATTAGGAAAAGGCGGCTGCTTGGCATACTTTTCAACGATGGATTTGACTTTCGGATCCAGCGAATTCATGGTTTTGTCAATCGCGGCCGGCAAGTCCGCCCGCAGTTGCTGCATCTTGGCTGCGGGCAGTTTGTTGGGCAGCGTCTTTTTCGCGGCGTCTTGCGCGTGGATGGGCATGGTGCCGACCAGTGTCGCGGCGAGCAGGGTGATCAGGGGTTTCATGGGAGTTCCTTTTCCGGGATAGCAAGGACTATAAGAAGGTCGGCAGCCATCCTGCACGCCTAAAATCTGGAAAGCAGGGCTGGATCGAAGAAAATGTGTGACAGACCCCCGTGAAATCTAGCATTTCCCATTTTTCCTGTAACGCGTGCGGTATTCGCGGTAACAAAGACAAACCGAGAGTCGAAATGGCGAAACTTGATCAGACCGAATTGCTAGTCCAGCACATTGCCGAGCATCAGAATCGGCTGTACGGCTACATCTTTTCGATGCTCGGGGATCACACTCGGGCTTCCGATGTTCTACAGGAAACGAACTTGGTGCTGTGGAGAAAAAAAGACGAGTTTCGGTCCGGCGAGCCGTTCTTGCCTTGGGCGTTTTCGGTTGCTCGATTTCAGGTGTTGGCACATGTTCGCGACCGGGGACGCGATAAGTGTCTGTTGGATTCGGAGTTGGTAGAAACGCTGTCGGGGGAAACCGAGCGACACGCGGAGCGATTCGAGGAAGTGCGACATGCACTTCGCGGTTGCATGTCAAAATTGTCACCCGCCCATCAAGAATTGGTGCAGCAGCGATACTTTCATTCAACCTCAATCGACAAACTAGCAGAGTCTCTTGGAAAAGGGACCAGCGTAGTGAAAGTCACTTTGCTTCGGATTCGGCGTACGTTGGCCGAATGTATTCAGCGGCAACTGGCTGAGGCCTAGACGATGAAGGACAATCCGCAACAAATCGAGTTATTATTGGATGAATGGGCCGATGGCTCGTTGAGTGAAGAGCAAATTTCCGAACTCAGGGAATTACTGCGCGAGAGTTCTAAGGCACGTACTCAATACGTTCAATGGCAGATCCTCAACGCCGCCCTGACCATGGAGGCGGGTTCGCTGCCAATCGACGATGTAAAGCCTTCGTTGGCTCCGGCGGCAAGCAATCGGCGGTGGGCTTGGAAATCAGTCTTGATGATTGCCGCTTCGATCGCTTTCCTTGCCGTTGCCACGCGATGGGCTTACTTGGAATTGAAAACCGACGAAGTTGTGCAGCAGGCCGACAGCGAATCATCTGCTGATCCGCAGGAGCCGACGTCACAGGGAATTGCACTGGTAACGCGTCTGGTAAACGCGGAGTGGGAAATTGAAAACCAAGTGATTGATGTTGGTAAGGCCCTGACGCCGGGGCAGTTGAAGTTGAGGTCGGGTTACGCGCAAATCGAGTTCTTTTGCGGAGCCACGGTGGTTCTGGAAGGTCCCGCGGAGTTGGAGTTGGTTTCATCTACGGCGGCGAAATTCGTGAAAGGTCGCTTGCGTGCCCAAGTGCCGCCTGCTGCTCGTGGCTTCCAGATCGATGTTGATGGCATGAAGGTCGTCGACTTGGGCACGGAGTTCGGCTTGTCGGTATCGCCCGAGGGCTCAGAAGTTCAAGTCTTCGACGGCGAGGTAGAACTGCTTCGATCTGATACGCAGAAGAAATTAATCAAGTCGGGCGAAGCAGTTGCGCACGAAGCGGGTGTGTTCAGCGACACGGAGATCACACCGGAACAATACGTTGACCTGGCAGCGCTGGATCATCGCGCGGACGATCAAACAATCGCAAGATTCAGACGTTGGCAGGAATACTCGAAAGAGCTTCGTAATGACCCCCGTTTGATCGCCTATTACGCATTGGATCAGTCGGATCGATGGCAGCGCAAACTGAAAAACTCGATGCTGCCGGAGAGCGCCGAATTGGACGGCGCAATCGTCGGCGCCAGACGCGTTTCCGGCCGCTGGGGCAAGGGCGCCTTGGAATTCAAGCAACCAGGGGACCGCGTGCGTGTAAATATCCCCGGTGAATTTCGCTCGTTAACTTTTGCCTGTTGGGTTAAAATTGATAGCTTGGATCGTTGGTACAATTCGCTGTTTCTGACCGACAATTATCAGCGCGGCGAACCGCACTGGCAGATCCTGGACACGGGACAACTGTTCTTTTCCGTTCGCGTTAGTGATGATCGTCGGGGCCCAGAACACAAAGAGGTGCTTTCGCCCCCGTTCTGGAATCCGACCCTGAGCGGCAAGTGGTTGCATTTGGCCACGACCTATGACGTGGATGCGCAGCAAACGACTCACTATTTGAACGGCGAGCAGTTGATCCAGGAAACGATCCCAGACTTTCAGTTGGTCCAAAAGACGCGAATCGGTATGGCTTCGATTGGCAACTGGTCCATGCCGACCAAACCCGATGCTCATTTTGCGATTCGCAACCTGAACGGCTGCATCGACGAGTTCGCGATCTTTGCCGATGCGTTGTCGGCGGAAGAGATTGCTGAGATGTACGAACACGGAAATCCCTGATGACAATTTGTGGAATGTCGCCAATGGAATCTTTGATCAAAGGTCTTACAGTGCTGGCCGCGTACGTGGTGATGATCACGACCGTCCGAGCCGAGGAACCGACGAATGCGCAGCCGAACAATGCACAGGGTGAGGCACGACATTTCACCTTAAAAGTTCTCCCCTTGCTGAAAGAAAAGTGTTTCGGCTGTCATGGTGCCGATCCCGAAGACATCAAAGGCGACTATGACGTGCGCTCTCGCGAGGCGGTCCTAAAAGGCGGTGAATCGGAGGAAGTCGCCATCATTGCCGGCAAGCCCGAGGAAAGTCCTTTTTATCAAGCCGTGATTTGGGAAGGACTCGAAATGCCGCCCAAGCAAAACGATCGGCTCACGCGCGAGCAGACCGAATGGATTCACCGCTGGATTAAGAACGGGGCGCCTTGGCCCGATGAACAGACTCAGCAGCGGATCATGAGGGCCGAGCAGGAAGCTGAAGAAAACGAGTTCGGTGTCTTGGTCGCAACCAGCGGCGGCTTGGCCGATCAGTGGACCTACCGCCGCTACCAGAAAGAAGAAATCTGGGCATTTCGGCCGCTCCGCGAATCCTTTGATTTCGATTCAATCGATGGATTCATCAGTGACAAGCTGACCGCAGCAAAAGTCAGCCCCGCAGCGGTGGCGGGCCCTCGGCAGTTATTGCGGCGGGCGACGTTTGACTTGACGGGACTGCCGCCCACCTCGGGCGAGATCGAACAATTTTTGGCCGCTTGGGAAACCGATGCACAGAAAGCCTGGAGTGACTTGATCGATCGCTTGCTGGAAAGTCCTCACTACGGCGAACGTTGGGCACAGCACTGGTTGGATGTGGTTCGCTACGCCGATACCGCCGGCTTTTCCAACGACTACGAGCGCAGCAACGCCTGGCGGTATCGCGATTACGTGATTCGCGCGCTGAACAATGACAAACCCTACGATCTGTTCGTCAAAGAACAAATCGCTGGCGACGAACTTCGCGGTGACGATCCGGAAGCGATCGTGGCGACAAGTTTTCTTCGCATGGGGCCTTGGGGAACGGCCATGATTCCGCAGGAGGAGGCCCGGCAGCTTTATCGCGACGATGTGGTTCACGGCATCGGGCAGTCGTTCTTGTCGATGCCGATGCGGTGCTGCAAATGTCACGATCACAAGTTTGATCCGATTCCGACAAAAGACTACTACCGCATGTACGCCGCACTGTCGGCGACTCAGCCCGCGGAAATGCCCGCCCAATTTTTGCCCAGCGAGAACCGTAATCGATTCGCGGAGCAGGCTGAATTCGTCGAGGAACTCTATCAGTATGCACTTGCAAAAAGAAATGCGCTGTACAAGAAACGTGAGGACGCGGCGCGCGCGTGGTACCAGCAGCACGACCTGCCCTACAAAGACAACAACGCGCGGAAGAAAGATCCAGATGATCAAAAACCCGACCGCCACGTTGGATTGACGGAGATGGAACAAGGTCGCTTGAAAGTCCGCGAACAGGATACGTGGATCTGGGAGCGTCGCAAAGAACGATTCCAGCCATTGGCGCAAAGCGTCTTTAACGGTCCCGACCTGAATCAGAATTCTCGCAAATTGCGGAAGGAAATCAAAAGGAAGGATGCCAACTGGCGGCCCGAAGCGTACATCTTGATGGGTGGCGCACTGACCGCCAAAGGCGATCCCGTCACGCCCGGGGTGCTAAGCGGTACCGGACTTGCCGTAGAAGGTGCACCTACCGACGATCCTTATGCGTTGACCACTGACATCAATGGCCGGCGGTTGGGATTGGCCAATTGGATTGCGCACCCCGACAATCCTTTAACGGCGCGATCCTTTGTCAATCGGCTTTGGCAATATCATTTCGGTCAGGGCATTGTCCGAACTGCGAATAACTTTGGTGCCAAAGGCGCCGCACCGACGCATCCCGAACTGCTGGATTGGCTGGCCCGCGACTTCATCAATGGAGGCTGGAAGATCAAGCGGGTGCACAAGCTGATCATGATGTCCGACGCCTACAAGCGAAGTACCGCTCATAACGATTTAGAAAATCTGGAAACGGTCGATCCCGACCATAAGCTGCTGGCGAGATTCATGCCCCGTCGACTGACGGCCGAGGAATATCGCGACGCGTTGTTGCTGGCCACCGGCGAATTGAATCGTGAAGTCGGCGGATTGCCAATCATGCCGGAAATCAACATGGAAGTCGCCCTGCAGCCGCGGATGATTCAGTTTTCGATCGCGCCCGCGCATCAGCCTTCACGCACGCCGGACGAGCGCAACCGGCGAACAATTTATGCTTACCGTGTTCGCGGCCAGGCTGATCCGTTCTTGGAAGTCATGAACAGGCCCAATCCAAATGATTCCTGCGAGTTTCGTGATACCGCCGCGGTTTCGCCACAGGCCTTCACGCTGCTGAACAGCGACATGATGTCGGATCGCTCGATTGCTTTGGCACTGCGGATTCAAAAAGACTGCTCGGAACTGCCCGACCAGATTGGCCGCGCTTTCCGATACGCAATCGGCAGGACTGCTACCGCGGCCGAGCGCCGGCGGATGCAAACTTACGTCGAAGAAATGGTCGCTCACCACCAGCAACATCATCCACAGCCGGTCGAGTATCCAACCGAGATCACGCGTTCTTTGGTGGAAGAATTCTCGGGAAAACCGTTCGAGTACACGGAAATCTTGCCGGTCTTCAAGAACTACGTCCCGGATGCGAAGCCCTGGACGGTGGATGCCAAAACACGAGCGCTTGCCGACATGTGCTTGCTGCTCTTTAACACCAATGAATTTGCCTACGTATATTGAAAGTAGAATTCGTAGGCCGGGACCTGGCGTTTCTCAGATTTGCCAGGACAGGTCCTGGCCTACAAAGGAACTTTTGGGATTACCGTCATGCCAACCCTGCCCCGTCGCGAATTTCTGTACGGACTTGGATCTTCCCTTGGCGCACTTGCGCTGACCGATCTGCTATCCAGAGAAGGTCTGGCTGCGTCTGCGACGGGTCCGCTTTCGCCAAAGCCGCCCATGCATCCGGCCAAAGCAAAAGCTGTGATCATGTTATTCATGGAAGGCGGGCCGAGTCAGGTCGACACATTTGATCCGAAGCCGGCACTCAATCAGCTTCACCTCAAAGAATCAAAACGCACCGAAGGCCTGGCAACGGGCAAACGTTTCTATGTCGGTAGTCCCTTCAAGTCGCGGAAAGTCGGCAATGCGGGCATCGACATGTGCGATCAATTCATCCACCTGGCTGACCCGCAAGTCGCCGACGAGTTGTGCGTCTATCGCGGTTGCCAGGCCGAATCACTGAACCACCCGGAAGCCTTGCTGCACATGAATACCGGCAGCCGGCTCGGAGGGGATCCCGCGGTCGGTTCCTGGATCACATACGGATTGGGAACGGAAAACCAAAACCTTCCCGGTTTCGTGGTGATGACGGAACTCGCCGCGCCACAAGCGGGTTCGACTAACTGGAACAACGGATTCCTGCCGGCTTATTACCAGGGTACCAAGCTGCGTTCACAGGGTTCGCCGATTCTGGATTTGAACCCGGCGTCGCATCGGACCCGGCCGCATCAACGCCGTGCGCTCGACGAATTGGCAATGTTAAACCAGGCTCATCTGCAAACGCATCCGGAACATCGTGACTTGGCCGCGCGGATGGAAAGTTACGAACTCGCCTTCCGCATGCAGGCTGAAATTCCTGGGATCATTGATCTGGGTACCGAGCCGCAGGAAACATTGGACATGTATGGTGTGGCAGGTAAGGAGACCGGGGATTTTGCCAAGCAGTGTTTAATGGCGCGCCGCCTGGTCGAAGCCGGTGTGCGGTTTGTGCAGATCTTTTCCGGCGGTTGGGATAGTCACGATTATCTGCAGCGCGGCCATGCCTCGCGAATCAAGAGTGTCGATCAACCGATCGCGGCTCTGATCAAAGACCTCCGCCGCCGCGGACTTTTGGATGAAACTCTCGTCGTCTGGACCGGCGAGTTCGGACGTACGCCGGACAACAACTATCGCGGCGGCGTCACCGCACTCGGTCGAGGTCACAATGTGGACGCGATGAACATGTGGTTCGCCGGAGGTGGCACCAGGCAAGGCACGATGGTTGGCGGCACGGACGAAATCGGTGCCAAAGCTGTTGAGTGCGTGCATCCCATCCGCGACGTCCACGTCACACTCCTGCATCTGTTGGGACTGGACGATAATAAACTCACCTACTTCCATGGCGGCCGCTACAAGCAGCTGTCACAATTTGGCGGCGAAGTGATCAAAGAGCTAATCGCATAGCAACGCGAATAGTCGTCCCACTCTCCGAGAGCAAGTCCCCTATTCGAACTTTCGCTGGCTCACATTGTCAGCCGTTGGGAAATCTTTTGGGACCTCCGTCAGCGTCACTTTTCCCGTCGCTGCCCATTCGGTGCCACGGATGAACGTCGTGATAAAACCAACGCATTCGACCGAATAATCCGCATGTCCCATCGGCGTGTGATAGATACGCCCTTGGCCATAGTCGATCGTCATCATCATCGGTTCGTGGCGATCGGTGCCATTGAATTTCTTATCGGCGAAAGCGGTGGCCAAAATCGTCATGTTGTCGGCGGGCCCGCGAAGTTCTTGATACAGCTCATCCTTGGTATGCATCCAGGCTCTGGGTAAACCTTTCGTAATCGGATGTTTCGGATTACGAATGACGATCTGGAACTCGTGTTGTGGTCCGTGAGCGCCGCCGCGTCCCTTTGAGTCGTCACGCACTGTTTCGCCGTCGTTGTTGATGTACACGTAGGGGCCTGATTTCTCGTTGCGTCCTCCCCAGCCGCCCAGGCCGATCATCTGGTTGTAGGCTTTCCAGTCACCAAAAGAATTATTGGCGGCGTGAACAACAACAAACCCGCCGCCGCCTTTGACGTAATCATCGAGAGCCTTTCTTGTTTCTTCCGGCCACGGTGCAGCGTTGTAGCCAAAGTTGCTGATCACGACGTCATAGTTGGAGAAAGCGGGCTTGAAGTCGGGATCGGTTTTGGGTTGTTTCAAGTTCTCGTAAGTCTTGCCGTCATCCAGCGGGTATTCCTTCAGCAAGTTTCCGCCATTCCAAGTAAACTTAGTGCGACTGACATCGACACTGAAGCGACCGCTTTCCTGAAGATACTTTTTCATCATTACGGTTGTTTTTGGCCAGGCACCGTGGTTGTTTTGGCCGTCAATGATCAGCGCCTTTAGCTTGTCGCCGGCATAAGTGTTCGCAGCACCGACGACAGCGAGCAAGACAATCGTGAATCGAAGGATACGAGGCATCGAGGGACTCCGCGGAAAGGGGGCAATATGATTTCGATCGCCTGCTATGTTAACCGAAAAATGGTCGCCCAACTCTACCTGTGTTGATGGAATCAAATTCACAGAGTTCGACGACACGTCGCCCAACTCTCCGAGTTGGTTTTCGCAAGCTTAGTGTTCTTGCTGTTTATGATATCGCATTCAGAGAATTCGATGACGCTCCCCCGAAAGGAAAACTCTGTGACTTGGAAACCGCTGACCGGGATCGTGCCGCCTCTCGTCACGCCGCTGTCTGACCGTGACACGATCGACCGAGAGGGGCTGCATCGGTTGCTTGATCACGTGATTGCCGGCGGCGTGTCGGGCGTGTTCATCCTGGGGTCGACGGGTGAAGCCCCGAGTCTGAGTTACCGGCTCCGCCGCGAGTTGATTCGTCTGAGTTGCGAAATCGTCTCCGGGCGGATTCCCGTGCTGGTCGGAGTCACGGACACCGCCTTCGTGGAAACGATTGAGTTAGCGCAGGTCGCCAAGGATGCCGGCGCGGCGGCGGCCGTTTTGACGACACCGTACTACTTTCCGGCCGGACAGACCGAGTTGACGCAGTACGTTGATCATATTGTCGCAGAAATCCCGCTGCCGCTGATGCTGTACAACATGCCCGCGCTAACCAAAGTCTGGTTGGAAATCGATACCATTCGTGGTCTCGCCCATCATCAAAAAATAGTTGGCGTCAAAGACAGCAGCGGCGACCTGGATTACTTTGCCAGGCTTGCTGCACTGAAAAGCCAACGTCCCGACTGGACCATCATGATCGGCCCGGAACACTTGATGCCGCAGGCGGTCGCGCTGGGAGGCGACGGAGGCGTCAATGGCGCCGCGAACTTTTATCCGGAACTGTTTGTCTCGCTGTATCGCGCTGCCGCTGCCGGTGATGAAGCGAAAGTCGCTGCGCTGATGAGACGTGTGGACGCCCTGCAGCAGATTTACAACGTTGGCAAGTACGGGAGCCGGTTCATCAAGGCGACCAAGTGCGCTTGTTCGCTGTTGGGGATTTGCAGCGATACCTTAGCCGAGCCCTTCAATCATTTTCTGCCGCCGGAACGGAAAAGGGTGAAAGAAATTCTGGACGGATTGCCGGAGGTTTTGCTTTAGCTTGACAGCGCCGCTTTGGGTTCGCTAGCGATTCTATGTTTAACGCGATGCCGTAGGCGAGGATTTGTGGAGAGCGACCTCCCCTTCGGGCTCGCGTTAAACAAGAGTGGCGCTGTCCAGCCAGGTTCCTTCCAGAATGACGAATCATCCGGCCTGGGCTATCATGGGCTGCCCTTGCAGAACGATTCTCTTTGTTACAGGCGATAAAATCTTCCATGAACGCAAATGTTTTCCGCGGCTGTATCCCCGCCCTGATGACTCCTTGTGATGCCGATCGCTCGCCAAATTACGGCGCTCTCGTCCGCAAAGGGAAAGAGCTGATGGACGCCGGGATGAGTGGCGTTGTTTATTGCGGGTCGATGGGTGATTGGCCGTTGCTGACCGACCAGCAGCGGCAAGCAGGTGTGCAAAAGTTGGTCGAAGCCGGTGTACCGGTTGTCGTTGGCACGGGTGCCCAGAATCCAAAGATTGCAGCAGCCCACGCCGCTCATGCCAGGGAAGTTGGTGCCAGTGGGTTGATGGTGATTCCGCGTGTGCTGTCCCGCGGCACGTCGCCAGCCGCCCAGCGATATCACTTTGCCGGGATCCTTGCCGCCGCACCCGAATTGCCCGCCGTGATTTACAACAGCCCGTATTACGGCTTCGAAACAAAGGCGGATTTGTTTTTTGATTTGCGGCGTGAGTTTCCCAATCTGGTCGGCTTCAAAGAATTCGGTGGTGCCGACGCACTAAGTTACGCCGCGGAGCATATCACCAGCGGAGACGACGAACTGGTGTTGATGGCGGGTGTCGACACGCAAGTCTTTCACGGCTTTGTGCATTGCGGGGCCACCGGCGCGATTACGGGGATCGGCAATTGCCTGCCGAAGCAAGTTCTGCAGCTGATTTCATTGTGCGAAAGAGCCGCCGCGGGAGACGCCCAGGCACGGAGTTTGGCCAAGCAACTGGATGACGCCTTGATCGTTTTGTCGACGTTTGACGAAGGCCCCGATCTGGTGCTGTACTACAAATACATCCTGTTTCTGCTGGGTGACAAAGATTTTGAACTGCATTTCAACGAAACCGATCGCTTGAGCGACAGCCAGCGGGGATTCGTGGAGACACAGTTGAAGCAGTTCCAGGATTGGTATCGCCGCTGGCCTGGCCAGGATGCGTAGCCGCTTGGGGAGATGATCCACTGGATTGGAGAAGTGACTTGATTTGCTCGGTTTGCCTCCGGTGACTTGCTTCGACTAACCTATCGAAGCTTCATGTTGACCCCGCCCGATCCCGCAAATCCTGACGCTCCAAAGATGAATTGCACACGACGTATCATCGCACTGCTTTGTTGTTTCATCGCCTCCACAGCTCTGGCCGAAGAAACCAGACCCAACATCTTGTTCGCGATTGCCGACGATTGGGGTTGGCCTCATGCTGGCGCCTACGGCGATCCGGTCGTGCAAACACCGAACTTCGACCGACTCGCCGCTGAAGGCGCTCTTTTTCATCACGCCTATGTGTCGTCGCCTTCCTGCACGCCGTCGCGGGGCGCGATCTTAACCGGGCGATACCATTGGCAGCTGGAAGGTGCCGGGAATCTTTGGAGTGTCTTTCCCGATAAATTTGTTACCTATCCGGAGCAGTTGGCAAAGACGGGGTATGTCACCGCTGCGCGTGGCAAACACTGGGGACCGGGACGCACCGAAACCAAAGGGCGAAATTTATCGGGGGATCCCGCTCCGCCGCTGGCCAAGTTTTTGGCGGAACGCCCCAAAAACAAACCTTTTTGCTACTGGTTGGGCACCAGTGACCCGCATCGGCCGTTCAAGTTGGGCAGCGGCAAAGCAAGTGGTATCGATCCGATCAAGATCAAGCTCTTTGGCCATTATCCTGACTCGCCGGAAGTTCGCGGCGACGTGGCGGATTATTACTTTGAAGTTCAGCGGTTCGACAAGCTCGTCGGTGAGGCGATCAAGGCGTTAGCAGAGGCCGGCCAGTTGGACAACACGATCATCGTGATGACCGGCGACCACGGCATGCCTTTCCCGCGATGCAAGAGCAACAACTACGATTGCGGGGCTCGCGTCCCGCTGGCGATTCGTTGGCCGGCAAAGATCAAAGCCGGCACGGTGGTCAATGATTTTGTCAGTCTGGTTGATTTAGCACCAACCTATTACCAGGCCGCCGCTGTATCGATCCCCGCTGATGTTTCAGGTCGCAGCCTGTTACCTCTGCTTACCGGGGATGAAAATGGCAACCGCAGCTTTGTCGTGCACGGCAAGGAGCGTCACGTGCCCGGTCAAGAAGCTCCCGATATGGGCGGATATCCATGCCGCGCCATTCGCACTCATGACTTCCTGTACATTCACAATTTCCGACCCGATCGTTGGCCAGCGGGAACACCACACTACGAAAAAGCTGCTGTGAAAAATGCCTGGTTGGCCGACTGTGACAACGGTCCGACGAAGACCTACATTGTTGACAATCGCGACAAAGATGAAGCGCATCGGCGGGCGTACGATCTCGCGTTTGGCAAACGGCCGGCTGACGAACTCTATGACTTGAAGAAAGACCCCGAGCAGTTGGTCAACGTGGCCGGGGAAGCTGCCTATCGCGATACGGTGAAAGAACTGAAACAGCGGCTGTTTAAGGAGCTTCAGAAAACCGGTGATCCGCGTGTCACCGGCAGCGGAGTCGACTTTGACGCCTTCAAGTATCTGGGTGGGGCACCGACACATCCGCAAGGCAAAAAGTAATCTTTCCTTCGGATAGGCAGTACGAGTAGCGACACGCTCTGTGTGCCGCAGCGGTAAAATTGACGGCATCAGTGTGCTGCGACTTTTTTCTCGGGCGAGAGAGGAACATGAGATATTTTTGTTTGCTGTGTTTTGTCTTCGTCGGCTCGCTTGTCAGTGCTGCTGAGCGACCCAACATCTTGATCATTTTCACCGACGATCAGGGCTATGCCGATCTGGGTTGTTACGGTTCCAGCACCAACAAGACGCCGCGGATGGATCAACTGGCTTCCCAAGGCACTCGTTTTACCGACTTTTACTCGCAGCACGTTTGCGGGCCATCGCGATCCGCGCTGCTGACTGGCCGCTACCCGATTCGCAGCAAAGGTTGGAGCATGCCGGCCAGTGAGATCACGTTTGCCGAATTGATCCGCGAGGCCGGATATCAGACCGCTTGCATTGGTAAGTGGGATGTCAGTAATCGAAAGGCGATCATCGATCGGATGCCGAATGCACAAGGGTTTGACTATTACTTTGGTACGCTGGGTGCGAACGACGGTGGCCGCGTTGGCTTTCACGAAAATAATCAGCCCGCGGGTAATACCAGCGACATGGGCAGCCTGACGCGGCTGTACACCGATAAGGCGATCGATTTCTTGAAGCACCAACGTGATCGCGAAAAACCGTTTGTCTTGTACGTTGCCCATACGATGATGCACACGATCATCGATGCATCACCAAAGTTTCGCGGCAAGTCGAAAGGCGATTTGTACGGTGATGTGGTCGAAGAATTTGATTACGAAACCGGCCGCCTGCTGGACGTGGTCGATGAACTTGGGCTGCGCGACAATACACTGGTGATTTACACGACCGACAATGGTCCTTGGAACCAGCCCGCGTACACGGACAAAAAGAAGGGGCATCCGCCTGGGTCGATTTTCTGGGGCGATGCGGGACCGCTTCGGGAGGGAAAAGGATCGTGTTACGAAGGCGGTTCGCGAGCGCCCTGCATCGTTCGTTGGCCCGGTAAAGTACCCGCTGGCAGAGTTTGCGATGCAGTCTTTGCGACGATCGATTTCCTGCCGACTTTTTCTACCCTGGCCGGATATGATGTCCCCGACGACCGGATCATTGACGGTGTCGATCAAACGGATTTGTTGACAGGCAAGAGCGATCAGGGCGCACGTACGACGTTTTTTTACCAGGGTAACGGCCTCCGCCAAGGCAAGTGGAAATACTTGCAAGCCGTGCACAAGGTGCCCGGTTATGCGCAAGACAAAAATCGCGAAAAAGTCGAAGAACTGTACGACTTGGAAGCCGACATTGGCGAAACAAAGAATCTCGCTGCGGAGTATCCCGAGAAAGTTTCGACGTTGAAATCTTTGTTGCAATCGATCAATGACGGCAAGCAAGAGGTGAATTCAACAAGATGAGAATCATTTTATTTGTGATCGCTGTCTGTGTTTTTGCGGCGCCCACGGTCGCGCAGCATGACGGTGCTCGTGACGCTGTCCGTCACATTGCCAACGGCAAATTCGACCAGGTCGACGCGACGCTAGAGAAGAAGAAGCCTTTTGCAGGTGACGCTGAATCGGCATTCGTTCAAATGCTAAGCCTGCTGGCCCAGGACAAGCCGGACGAGGCACTGATCAAGGCGCGCGAGGCCGTTCAGCGCGGATTGCCGTTTGAGCGATTGGTGGTTGGACCACGGCAGCAGCTGTCAAAACTGCATGAGCTGCGCGATTTTCGGGCCTGGGAAAAAGAGGTCGCACCATCGACGTTGGTCCATGGTCCGATGGTGGGAGCCGTCGCCGACAATTACGTGGACATTTGGGTGCGAACATCCCGTGCGGCAGAGGTGGTGGTAAAATCGAAAACCGGCATCTGTATCCCGAGGCAAACGAGCAAAACAACAGACTTCACCACCGTCGTTGAATTGCAGGGCCTGTTACCATCGACAGAATACGCCTACGACGTGGTGGTTGATGGAAAGCTGTCGGGCTCGGGGGTCGTTCGGACCTTTCCTCATCACCAGTCAAACGGGAAATTCAAAGTTGGTTTTGGCGGCGGCGCGGGCTATGTACCGGAGTGGGAGCGGATGTGGGACACGATTTTGAGCTTTCAGCCGAATGCCTTTCTAATGCTGGGTGATAATGTCTACATCGATCAGCCGGAGCAGTCGCTGACACAGCGATACTGTTATTACCGCCGGCAATCACGGCCGGAATGGAAACGACTGACGGCTCGCACGCCGATCTTTGCGATTTGGGACGATCACGATTTCGGCACCAACGACTGCGTGCCGGGTCCCGAAATTGAAAAGCCGGCTTGGAAACGCGAAGCCTGGAATATCTTTCAACAGAATTGGGCAAATCCGGCTTACGGAGGCGGTTACTCGCAGCCCGGTTGTTGGTATGACTTTCGGATTGGCGACGTGCATTTGATCATGCTGGACGGTCGATACTATCGCGATCTGAAAGGCGGCACGATGTTGGGGCCGGTGCAGAAGAATTGGCTGTTGGCCACACTGTCCCGTTCCAGGGCAACCTTCAAAGTGATCGCTTCGCCCGTCCCCTTCACGGTGGGAATCAAGAAAGGCAGCCGTGATCCTTGGGATGGTTTTCCGGAAGAGCGAGAAGAAATCTTTAGCCACATCGAGTCGAAAAAAATAGAAGGCGTGTTCTTGATTGCTGCCGATCGTCACCGCACAGACTTGCGAGTCACGCGGCGGCCAAACGGCTATGACCTGTACGAGTTTGAAAGCTCTCGGTTGACGAATCACCACACGCATTCGGTCGTCAAGACAGACGGCTTGATCTGGGGCTATAACAAGACCTGCTCGTTTGCATTGATGAATTTCGATACGACGTTGGACGATCCTCAAGTGACGTTCGAATGCATCGATATTGACGGCAAAATACAGCATTCTTATGTGCTCAAACACAGCCAGCTGGTGTTCAAGCCGTAATCGCGAATCAGTCCTCACCGTGCCGCAACCAATTCAAATCATCGATTCACATACAGCCGGCGAACCAACCCGCGTGGTGATTGATGGGGGCCCGGCTCTCGGCGCTGGCCCGCTCAGCGACCGTCTTGTCCGCTTTCGAGATTCGTTTGATCGCTATCGGGCCGCGATCGTGCGTGAGCCTCGTGGATCCGACGTGCTGGTGGGAGCGATGCTGTGCGATCCGTGTGACCGGTCGTGCTCCGCCGGTGTGATCTTCTTTAACAATGTCGGCTACCTGGGCATGTGTGGTCACGGGATGATCGGTGTCGTGGCAACTTTGCAACATTTAGGGCGAATCGAGCCTGGTGGCTGCAAAGTCGAAACGCCCGTTGGTACTGTTGCGGCAGTTTTGAATGCTGACGGCAGCGTTTCGATCGAAAATGTGCCAAGCTATCGCAAGGCCAAGAACATCACGGTTGAAATCGAAGGAGTTGGGTCAGTCGTTGGTGACGTCGCGTGGGGCGGCAACTGGTTCTACCTGATACGCCAGCCCGTGGAGGAGATATTGCTCGATCAAGTTGGGCGGTTACAACATCTTGCTTCGTCGATCCGCGCAGCAATCAACGATGCGGGTTATCCCGAAGTTGACCACATCGAATTGTTCGGCAAGCCCGAACAGACGGACTCCGATTCGCGAAACTTCGTCTTATGCCCGGGACTGGAGTATGACCGATCGCCCTGCGGCACCGGCACAAGTGCAAAACTGGCTTGTTTGGCGGCAGACGGCAAGTTGTCGCCGGGCGAGAACTGGGTACAAGAAGGCGTTCTGGGAACGCGATTTCAAGGCTCTTATCGTTGGCATGACGAAGCAAACCAGACGATCATTCCCACGATCACAGGTTCGGCCTTTGTGACGGCCGAGGCGACATTGTTGCTGCAAGATGACGACCCTTTTTGCTGGGGAATCTAGTTCGACAGCGGTACTTTTATCAGCCGCAGTGGGCTAACGCCCGGCGGC
>JBFJVZ010000018.1:0-34953 GCA_041623895.1 Pirellulaceae bacterium
CAAGTCCTGGCCTACCGATGATCCGACATCAATGATGAAATTGCACTAGGAGTTCTGTTCCAGCAGTTCTTTGATATTCAGTAGGTAAACCTGCCGGCCGCCGTTGTGTGGGCTGTCAATCGCAACTTGTGTCCCGTCGTCGCTACTGCGGGGATGCGTGTCACATCACCACTCGCCTCGATACTCCTCCGGCGAGGGGAAATGACCGAGATCAAATCGGCGTCCGCTGGGAACGTGGTACAGGTACACGGTTTGCCGGCGCGTTTTCTGATCCGGATAGGTGTCGTTGAGAATCCAATCGTGATAGGGGGCCGCCAAGTAGGTGTTGTGCCCGTTGCTGGGCATCTTGTCTTGGCCAACCGGTTTAACTTGCCGAGTCCGGTCGGTGAACACATAAAACCCGGATTTCTTTCCGGCTGGCCGTGTCCACATTGTCACGTCTTTATCGTCTTTCCAGATGAAGTGCGACGTGTAGCCGGAGGGATCAAGCACGAATCGATCACTACCGTCGATGTTGGCCGTAAACATCCGCGTGACAAATCCACCCTCGAACCGTAGCGTTGCCGGATCGAACTTTGGACGATATCGGTGCAAGACAATAAAACGATCGCCCGAGGGATTAATCAACAAGTGATTGAAGTAATGCCAGGCGTCTTGATGCCGATCACCATCTGGCCAAGGAATCTGCGCCACATCCGCCAGCGACATAATCAACTCGTCCTTGCCGGTTTTCAAGTCGACACGCCAGATCCCCGAGTCTTCGGGTGCGCGCTCGGCAACATTCGGATCGGCCAGGCCGTCGTAACCGTAGCCGGGACGCAAGTTATCGATACGGCGGAAATCTGCCGACAATCCAAAGCTGCCATCACGACTGATGGTGTAAATCGGTCTCGGCAACGTGCGTACTGTGCCGTCACCAGGGGAATAGATTCGGCAAACAAACGCATCGCCCTGGCGGTCATTCCACAAAATCGTATCACCATTCTCGCCGACCCATTGCAGCATGCATCCTTGTTGCCAGCCCCAGGCACGGCTCTTGCCAATGGGATGCCAGCGGTCTTGGTCGTTCGTATCGACGTAGCCAACGTTGATCACGTCGTCACCGGTGGGCGATCTTCCCTCGAAGCTGACTTCGTTGGAAAGAATCAGTTTGCCGGTTGGACCGAACTCGCGTTTATCGTAGTAGCCAAACCAGTGATGCTTGGGGCCCTGGGTGATTGCTCGGCACGGTACAAAAGTCTCCAGGGGGCCGTTGGCCGCTGCAAAAGATGCTCTGTTGATGTTGCTCGCCGCAACGGAAGCGAGCGAGCCGGCGGCGAAGTGGTTGAATTGACGGCGGGAAAGACTCATGGACAAGACAGCAATTAGCGTAGCGAGATCTTAAGGCGGAATCTGCGAGCAGTTCGACCGGTCATTTCCGGACGTCTTCCGAAGTTCCGCAACAGCGTGCCAAAAGGTTCACAGCATGCGTAAGAATAACGCGATTCAGCTCAGCGTTGTTCGCGATACGTGGACCAGCTCAGATAGATCATCACGGCACCCATCAGAACAAAGGTGATGTCCATCATCTTGTTGGCTGACCGCAGCGGTGCGATTTCGGTCATCCCCAGCATGCCCATCGCCAAATCGGCCATGAACAGCACAACGATCAGGATCGAAGCGACAAGGCTGATCAGACAGAGAGCCTTGGGCATCAAAAAACCTCGAGGAAGAGTCGCTGTGCGACGAGAAGAGTTAGCTGGGTACATCTTTTCCAGACGCAGTATAGTTGCCACGCGACGTGTTTCCCAAGCCTACGCTGGACCGCTAAATTGGCGATTCACGGGGATCAAAACGGTCTGTAGGGATTAATCCAAGGATTCCGAGATGGCAAGTCTGAATGCTGGCTCCCAAGCGGCGAATAGTGCAAATCTGTCGACCACGGCCGATTCGCCCTGGAGGTGGTGGCGGAGCCTGATGCCGATCGTGTCCAAGTGGAGCTATCTGGATCACGCCGCCGTTGGCCCGCTCAGTGGGCCTGCCGCCGACGCAATCGCCGATTTCGCCAACCAGGCCGCCAACCAGGGCGATACCGTCTGGCCGCAATGGGTGGCCTGTCTAGAGCGACTTCGCGGCGGTCTCGCGACGATGATTGGGGCCGAAAAAGACGAAATCTGCATGGTTCCCAACACCACGACGGGGATCAATCTGGTCGCCGAAGGCTGGCCCTGGCAGCGCGGTGACAACGTTGTGATCCCGGAAGGCGAATTTCCCAGCAATTTGTTCCCCTGGCTGAACCAGCGGTCGCGCGGGGTTGAAGTGCGGATTGTGCCCAGACGAGGCGGCGAGGTCAACGTTGATGACCTGATGTCCCACGTCGATTCGTCAACCCGATTGGTTGCGGTCAGCTGGGTCGGCTACGCGAGCGGATTTCGGATCGATCTGCCGTCCCTGGTCCACCAGGCACACCACCGCGGTGTCGCTGTCTTTTTGGATGCGATCCAGGGTCTGGGCGTCTATCCCTTGAATCTCAAAGAGACGCCTGTCGACTTTTTAGCCGCGGACGGCCACAAGTGGTTGCTCGGCCCCGAAGGAGCTGGTGTCGCCATGATTGCCCGCCAACATCTTGACAAGTTACGTTGCGGGAACGTTGGCTGGGGCAGCGTCAAGAACTCATTCAACTATGCTGATCCGGATTTCAGTTTGCGAGACTCAGCGTCGCGATTCGAGTCTGGCTCCGCCAACCTGCTCGGGTTTGCGGGGCTTGCCGCCAGCGTCGACCTGCTGATACAAATCCGCCAACAACATGGAGACGATGCGATTGCTGACCGCGTGCTTCAGTTAGCCGGCAAGCTACACGAAATGCTCGGTGAAATCGGCGTGACCACTCGCTTGGATGCTCGCCCCCAACACCGAAGCGGGATTGTTACCTTCGAGGTGCCAGGCCAAGATCCGACAGTAATTCGCAAACAAGCGGCTGAACAAAACATCGTCGTCAGCTGTCGCGACGGCGGCATCCGGGCCAGCATTCACGCTTACAATAACGACGACGATTTAAAACAACTGGTTGACGTCGTCAGACAAGCGATGCGTTAACCGTGTTTACCCTTACTTCTCAGGCAACCACCCGATGTCCAGCAATCGAATCGCCGTTTACACCGGATCGTTCGACCCGATCACGCTGGGGCACTTGCACATCATCCAGCGTGCCTCGGCTCTGTTCGATGATCTGGTAATTGGAATCGGAATCAATGCTGACAAGCAAGCGTTGTTCCAACCCGATGAGCGCATTGATCTGGTCAGATTGGTTACCGATTCAATCCTGAATGTGCGAGTCGAGATCTTCGAAGGCTTGGCGGTTGACTTTGTCCGTAATTTGGGTGCCCACATCATGGTCCGCGGAATCCGTCCACTGACGGACATTGCAGGCGAATTCACGATGATGATGGCCAATCACCAGTTAGACCCGGGCGTGGAAACCGTGTTTCTGATGGCGGACGAGCGGTTTGCTCACGTCAGCAGTTCGCTGCTCAAGCAAATCGCGACGCTCAGCGACGACGATCATCAGCTGGCCAAGTTCGTACCGCCGCAGATCATCGGCCCGCTACGAGCACAATTGCGAAGCCGGGCGGACAGCTAGCCTGCTCAGCTAGCGGAATTCGGAAAGTTCCGGCCTGCGGCTGCCGGGAGTCTTCGGACACTACGGAGGATCAGCGCGATTCCAGCCAGCGATCAAGCAGCAATGCGGTCATCAACTTCGCCCACCTCGGTACTTGCTGAGCCTTGGTACTTACGCTTCTGACGCGATTTCCCGGGCTCCATTTCATCAAACACCCGGCCCAACAGCCGCGGACTAAAGCAAGCGTAAGCCCACAACAATCCGAAAGCGGCGCCCCCGAACAAATCGCTCAAGAAATGGGACCCGCAGTGCAACCTTTGTAGAAACGCTCCCAGGCACAATGCGGCAAACAGCCAACGCCCCCGCGGCAGGACACACCACAGACCCACGGTGAAAGCGATTGCCGTGGCAATACTGCCGCTGGGAAAGGCCCGCGTGCTGGCGTCAAAGGTGGCAACTTGCTCCAGATTCCAATCGAAAGCCCACAGCCACGCCGAGTCATACGTCGCCGCCTGTAGATTCAATCCGTTGGGCCGTGGCCGCAGCACAAACATCTTGGCGATCGTCGCCACAGCACCTCCGCCCATTGCCAGTGCTGCCAGGCGCGGAACGTGCCATCGGCGTGTCGGTGCCATCAACATTACACCGACCAGAACGAAGAATATCCCGCCGCCGTGAGATAATACGCGGGCAAGTTCCAAAATGTTAGCGACATCGCGCGGCAACGGGTTGCTGGAAAACCAGCGGGCGATCGGAACATCGATCAATGTCACCATCGGCACCAGCAATAACGTAATGCCGGCTAACCACATCAGTGAAACCGTATGGAATGTACCGTCGCTCGGTCGTTGGCGGCGAAAGATGGATATTGTGTTTCGTGTTGAATCGGATTCGGCCTGCATCGTGTCGGCAATCTCCGTGCGAATATCGGTGGGGCCGTCCCAAGAAAGCCGTGACAGGTCCTGACCATGACCGGATTGCCAGGATTAGTCTTGGACTGCCGCAATACTTACCGTGACCGGAGCATTGGTCGGTCGTGCAGCCATTGGCGACGATTCTCGGACTGTTGTCGGAACCTAACCAATATCTGCCCCTTCAGAAAAGATCAGGGGCGGCAGAATTCGAGCGTGAAACACGGAAGTTGCCGGCACTATCGCTCGCGAAACAGTTCACTGATCGACTGATCGTGATGGATCCGTTTAATCGCCTCTGCTAGCAGCGGTGCGACCGTCAACTGCAGCAGATTTGGCAATTGCTTTTCCGGTGGAATTGGAATCGTGTCGGCCACGATGATCGAATCGATGGGAGCATCCCGCAGACGTTCAATGGCCGGGCCGCACAGAACACCATGAGTACAGGCAATGTGGATCTCCGTAGCACCGGCTTCATGAACCAATCTGGCCGCTCCACAAATCGATCCCGCGGTACTGATCATGTCATCAAACATGACGGCAATCTTGCCCTCGACGGGGCCGCCGATAATGTTCTTTTGGCGGACTTCCATCGCACTGCTGCGACGTTTATCGACGATTGCCAGGTCACCCTCAAGCCGTTTGGCGTGCCCCACCGCCCGCTTGATACTCCCCTCATCAGGACTGACCACCACGATCTTATCCTCGGCCAGCCCAAGATTTAGAAAGTGTTCGTTCAGCACGGGGGCTGCATACAGGTGATCGACAGGCACATCAAAAAATCCCTGGATCTGAGCTGCGTGCAGATCCATGGTCAGGACACGATCCGCACCCGCTCGCGTGATCACATTGGCAACCAACTTGGCCGTAATCGGCACACGGCCTTCGTCTTTGCGGTCCTGCCGCGCGTAGCCAAAGTAGGGGATGACCGCTGTGATTCGCTCCGCACTCGCACGCTTGCACGAATCGATCATGATCAACAATTCCAACAAGTTGTCATTGACCGGCGGACACGTCGGTTGCACCAGAAAGACGTCGCGGCCGCGCACGTCTTCGTCCAACTTGCAATAGTTCTCACCGTCGGGAAACTTGCCCAACGTGACCATGGCAGGTTCCAGGTGCAGATGGCTGCATATCTTTCCGGTCAAGTCTTGATTGGCTCGGCCGCTAAAGATTTTTAATTCACGCATATCCCATCGCTCGCATCGTTTCGTCGACCAGATTCAACTCATCGCGATTGTTGATCGATAGTGACTCGCACGCCTGCAAGACCGGTAACGCCTCAACCGGGCGACCTGCCTGGCGAAGTAGTTTCGCACAGTCAGTCAGGTAATACTCGTTCTGTGCATTGTCGTCGCTCAATCGATCCAATACTTCCAGCAAGTCAGCCGTATTGAATAAATAGGTACTCATGTTGACTTCCTTGATCTTCCGCTGATCCTCGGTCGCATCCTTGTGCTCCACAATCCCCACGAACTCGCCGCTCTCGTCGCGAACAATCCGGCCCAGCCCAGTTGGGTCGTCCTTCTTTAGGGTGCCCAGCAGCAGCGCCGGCTGGGTGTTGTGAAAGTGGTCCAGCAATTTGCGCAAGCTGCTCGGCTGGACCAACGGTGAATCGCCGGCCAGCACGATCGTCGGCCCTTGTTGGTCTTGCAAGTACTCGCGACAGATCTGCACGGCATGACCCGTCCCCAGTTGCGGCTGTTGAATTGCAAATTCGATCTGCCCATCCCGTTTGGCAAGTTCCGCTTTAACCGAATCGGCCGCATGTCCCACGACCACGATGTGGCGATGGACGCCCGCTTGCTCCAACGCATCCAAGACAAAATGGATCATGGGCCGGGCGACGACCTCGAAGAGGACTTTCGGCAAGTCGCTTTTCATGCGGGTTCCCTTGCCAGCGGCAAGGACAACGGCACAAGGATCATCACTCATCAGTATTCTTGGCAGCCAGTTTCACGCGGGAGGAGACCAATGGAAAAGGGCTCAGCAACCAATAGCCGCCAACGGCCCTGCGGGTGCTTTGCACTATTGCTTGCTGAGCCCTTTTCCGAGGCGACCATGTAAAAGTTGAAAATGCTATAGCCACATCGTCTCTTCTGAGCACAAATCGAACAACCGGGGCCAAATTCATCTGGCCTCCGCGATTCGTTTTTGCAGACAATCAGGGGCCAAAGCTATCTGTTTTGCGTCTCCAGAGAGCAAAGTACCCGTGCCCACGAAGTCTCACTTCCGATCCGATCGACGACAGCGATTGCGAAGCTGGCTGGGCTTGGCTGGTGACTTTGCGGCCTATCTGTTCGTGCGGTTGCTGGTTGCCTTGATCCAGACACTGCCGGCCGATATGGGCGATACGATGTGCCGCTTTCTCGCCTGGCTGGCGTCAGGACCGCTGCGAATTCGCCGACGCGAAACCGAAACGAATTTGTCGATGATCTTTCCGGACGCCGATCGACAATCACGCCAGCAATTATCGCGAGCCATGTGGCATCACCTGTTGTTGATGGTTTGTGAAATCGCTTGGGCTCAGCGACGGCTGCACCTGACCAATTGGAGCAAGCACGTACGTTTCCGCAATCATCGCGATATCCTCGGTGCCTTACTGAGTAAGCGACCCACGGTGATGGTCACGGGCCACTTTGGCAATTTTGAAGTCGGTGGCTACACCGTCGGTCTGATGGGCATCAGCACAACCACGATCGCGCGGCGCTTGGACAACCGTTTCCTGCATCGGTGGGTGCAACGGTTTCGTCGCGCCAAAGGCCAACATATGGTCGACAAAGCGGGATGTGCGCCGATCGTCGATCAGCACCTGCAAAATGGCGGTGTGCTCACAATTCTGGCTGATCAACACGCGGGCCCCAAAGGTTGCTGGACAGAGTTTATGGGTGTGCCGGCCTCCTGTCACAAAGCACTCGCGCTGTTTTCCCTCAGCAGCGGCGCACCGATGCTGGCAGGCTACACGATTCGTCTGGATGGAAAACCAATGCGGTTGGAATCGGGTTGCATCGCCGTCGCCGATCCGGCAACCGATGACCCGGCATGCCAGTCGGTGACATCGCTCACACAATGGTACAACGCTCGACTGGAAGAATCAGTCGCCTTAGCGGTTGAGCAGTATTGGTGGCTGCACCGCCGCTGGCGCGAACCGCCAGCCAAAATCGCCAAGCGGTTTGCCAAGCGAATCACGCAGCGGAAACAGGCAGCCTGAGGGCCGCAGTGATCGAGTCCTGATCAATTTCTTGGCCGAGTGCCCGACCGAAAAGGACCGTCGTCCGGTGGTTCGCCACGGCCCGCTCCGCCGCCTCGTCTGCGTTGAATTTCACGCTCACGAAGATTGGCAATTTCATCTTGATCCAGCACGCCATCGGAGTTCGTGTCAGCGCGCTCAAGAAAAAGACGCCGCGGTCCGCGAATTGCCGACAACTCAATTCGGCCATCGCCATCTCCGTCCAGTTCACGCAGATCCTCCAGCCGCGGCGGTCGTGGTTCACCAGGCGGCCTGGGATAAGTATCGAGATCTCGGGGAAAATCATTCCGATCAAGCGAGGCAAGTTCCTGCTTCGACAAACGATCGTCCCGGTTGGCATCGGCGCTCATCATGGGACTCACCATCGGCGGCGGTATCTCCGTCTGATCCAATCGCTGGTCGGAATTTCGATCAAACAAATCGAGCAACTCGCCGGCGAAGTCCAAATCCCGCCCGCTGACAGGATTCTGTGCGGGATCCGGCTCGATTGGCGCGGAGGCAACAGGTGCCGTGCTGGCGGGCCCGCTAATGGAAGCAGGCCTCCGGGCAGCAAACAAAGCGAAATACGCCAGCGCTCCGATGATGATCAGCACGCCAATCCCCGCGAGGGCACCGATGACCGCGAGCGGTGGTGCCGACTTGTTGTTTGCTTTCGTGGCACTGGGACGGCGATAGGGAGTCGTGTTGCCAAACGCGGTTGGTGCAGAAACCGAAGGCAAATCGGCGAACAGATTATCTTCCCCAACAGAGGCCACGGCAGTCGGCTGCGAGCCCGATTCGGGCTGGTCCGCCTTCGCAATTTCAGCCTCGACTTTGGGCAACATCGACTGCGCCCAGTGAAGCATTTTCGAGCCCTTGGCCTCCGGGTTCTCGATGATCTGTTTCAAGATCGAAACCGCAGCCACAAATTGGCCCGACTCGCACAAAGTCTTGGCCAGCTTGGATTGCTCGGTCAGCTGGATTTGACTGACGGTGACGGTTGCGGTTTTCGTCGGCTCACGCAAGCGTTTGTCACCCGCTGCCGATTGCAAATAACCGCCCAACGCATCGGCGAACTCTTTCATGGTTGAGTATCGAGACTCGGGATCCTTCGTCATGGCTGTCTTGCAAATGGCTGCCAAGGCAGGATCAATATCGGCGCGAACGGTGATCAGATCAGTCGGCTCTTCGGTCAAAATCTGACCGATCATGGCGATCGTTGACCCCGCCCCGGTGAATGGCAAGCGTCCCGACAATAACTCGTACAAAACGACTCCCAGTGAATAAATGTCGGACGCGGGGCCAATCGCGTTGGACTTGCCCTTCAGTTGTTCAGGCGACATGTACGCCGGTGAGCCCAATAGCGCGCCGTCCTGAGTCAACCGAGATTCATTGCCCAGGTCTTGCGGACAGGCCAACCCGAAATCCATTACGATCGGCTCTTTGCGATGATCGATCATGATGTTCGCCGGCTTCAAGTCGCGATGGATGATGCCGCTTTGGTGAGCGTCTTCCATTGCCAAGGCAACTTTGCGAATGATGGTCGCGATCGCGCGTGTGGCTGACGGCTTTTCGGGGTTGACGTAACTGGCAAGCGGCCGCCCTTTGATGTAGGCCATCGCGATGTAATGCGTCCCCTCGATTTCTCCAACGTCGAACACCGGACACAGGTTCGGATGGGAAAGATTGGCCGCTGAACGGGCCTCACGATAGAACCGGCTGACAAGTTTAGAATTCGTTCCAGCATCGAACTTGGGAACTTTCAGAGCGACGTCGCGCTGCAGCTGCGCGTCATGGGCCAAATAAACGGCCCCCATTCCGCCGCGACCGAGCAGCTGCTTGATCGTGTACCTGCCCAAAGACTGCGGTATCGCGTCGGTCGCGAAATCGACATCCGAATTGGTGTCGCTCGATCCCTCCGGCGCAATCGTTTCGTCAAGGGCTCGATCATCGTTCCGGGTCGAGGGGTCTTTCTGGTTCACGCGATCAGACTTTGAATAGAAAAGAACAGGCTCTACCGGAAATGCGGCCGGGATTTCAAGCCACCGGTGGGACCGCAACAAGCTGTTTCTTTTTCACCGTTAGTTTACCAGCGGAGCGGCTCAGCGGTGGGCCTGACGGCAAAATGACAGGATCTTCGCGGGTCACCGCCGAGCCGTGATCACGGAACAGCGGCGCGGCGCAGGCCCGGTTGGGCGGTCAGCCGCTAGACTTGGAGGTAGCGGCGGAGCAATCGATTACGCGACTTGCAATTGCGGCGATTTCGCTTCCAGCACGCCGTCTTTCATGCGATGACAGACATCGGCTCCTGCGGCGATCGAATCATCGTGCGTGATCATCACGATCGTCAGCCCTTCATCACCATTAAGTTCCATCAGCAGCTTCAAGATATCGCGGCCGGTTTCACTATCCAAGTTTCCTGTTGGCTCGTCGGCCAACAGCAACTGTGGTTCATTCATCAGGGCGCGCGCGATCGCGGCACGTTGCATTTCACCGCCGCTCATTTCGCTCGGTTTGTGCGTTGCCCGATGCAGCAAGCCCACACGATCCAATACTTCCTCAGCTCGACGACGAAGCTGTTTTCTGGTTCGCAAATAGTGCCAGGCACTGCGTCCGATCATCGTCGGAGCAAGTACGTTCTCGATTGCCGAAAGTTCCGGCAACAGGTGATAGAACTGAAAGATGACTCCGATATCCTTGTTGCGGTAAAGGTCGCGGACACGGCGTGAGGCGTTGTCGATGCGGTTGCCTTGAAAGATGATTTCGCCCGCGTCCGGCCTGTCTAACGTGGCCAGCAAATGCATCAGTGTGCTCTTGCCGCTGCCGCTTCTTCCCACCAGGGCCGTCACCATTCCGCGGACGACGTCAAGGTCGACACCCCGCAGCACCGGCAGCTCGATGCGGTTCTTGTGGTAGCTTTTTTCGATTCCGCGGGCTTGCAGGACGATGTCGTTAGTCATTCGTTTCTCCGTTATTTTCAACGATTGCCATGTGTTGGGGCCTTGCCGGTGCAGATTTCGTCCACACGCAAAGACGGCGACTTTATTCAAATCGCAATGCCTTGACCGGATGCATGCGTGCTGCGCGAATCGCCGGCAACACGCTGGCCATCGCGGCGATCACAACAGCACCAGCCATTACCCAAGCCAGCGTAAAAGGATGGATGATGGTGGGGATCTCACTGAAGTAATAAACGGTTGGATCAAAGACCTCTTGGCCGGTCAACTTTTCAATCCAGCTGGCAACCGCGTTGATATTGGCAACGAAGATCAGACCGCCCAGCATGCCCACGCCGCTGCCCACACAACCCAGCAACAACCCGTAACTCAGAAAGATACTCATCACGCCGCGGCCGGACGCTCCCAGTGCCTTCAGCGTGCCGATGTCTCGCGTTTTTTCCACGACAATCATGAAAAAGGTCGACAGAATGCCGAAGCCTGCTACGGCAATGATCAGAAACAGCAGGATGTTCAGGATCGTCGTTTCCAAGCGGACGGCGGCCAGCAATGGCCCTTGCATGTCGCGCCAGGTTTGAATGTTGTAAGCGTACAAGTCGGGAGGAAAGCGTCGGCGCAGGTCATCGCGAACGGCGTTCAGGTCTGCGCCCTCGACAAGCTTCAATTGGATTGTTGTAACGCTGCGAACCCCGGATTCGGGATCGATCATGCCGCGAAATTCTTGCAGCTGATCCAGTCGTACAAAGGCAAACGTGCTGTCGTATTCACTCATCCCCGATTCGTACAGATCGACAACCGTGAACTGCTGGTTGACGACTTTCGTGTTATCGGAAGCGTTGGGGAAAATCAGTCGGACATCATCGCCTGGCCGGCAGTAGTAGTGATCTCGAACATTGTTGTCTTTGTCACGAAAACGTGTTGTGCAGGTCGAGATCCCGAGAATGATGCCGGGAAACTGTTCCTTGGCGGGGTCAAATACCTGTGCTTCTTGATCACCCGATGCGGATGGTTCGACCGCGAAAAGTATCGGCGAAATTGACGGTCCATCACTGAAGTTTTCCTGCGGCTGTTCGACTGGCTTGTGCAACGCTTGGATGCGTGCCCGCTCGGCCGCCAGTGCTCGATCGTATTCAACTTTGGCACGACGGTATGTCCAACCCGATGGTGGAAAATCGGCGCGAGCTTCCGCGTAACCGCCGTCCCGCAGATCGAAGCTGACGGCTTGGCGGTTGGCTGGGTGCAGCAGAAACTGCCCGAACTGACTGACCTGGTTGTAAGTCTTTGGATCGAGCCCGACCAGATTCACGTGGTGGCCGATGTGTTGGCCGTTGAAGTCGATATCCAGCATGCTGGGTACGTGGACGCTGACGGAGGAACCGCAGATCTGGTCGCCGCAGACTTTTTCGATTTCACGTAGTCGAGCGTCGGGGTCGGGCATCCCGCCACTGGTGTGACACTCGATCAAGATGTCGGATGCCAAACCGTGCAGGCGCTCATGCATCTCAGCAGAGAAGCCGGCCATCACGCTGTTGACGACGATCAAGGTCGCCACCCCGAGCGTGACGCTGATGATCGAAGCGAGCGCGATGTATCGCGTCCGCAAATAGCGAAAACAAAGCAACCATCGATACATAACCGTTCCTTCGGCAAGATTGATAATCCGGTCCGTCAGCCGAGCCGAGCCGATCCTAGGGGTTGCCCGGTGACGACGTCCAGAGGCAAAAAAGCTGTGTTTCACGCGACTGGCGGTGGCTTTGCTGCGGGCGGCTCCGCGCTCCCGGTCGTCCTGGCTGGCGTTTGTCACTCGCTCACCTGCTCGCATTTCGGGTAACCTACCTGCCGTCCGCTTCCGAGCTTCGCTGCTTGATATCGGGTTATTGATGCAAGATTCCCACTCCGCTCTCAATCCGCTGGCCAGTCATACGCTGCAAATCCGCGTGCGTTATCACGAGACGGATGGGCAGCGCCGCGTCCATCACGCGGTCTATCTGCACTATTTCGAGCGGGGACGGGTGGAGATGTTGCGGGCGGCGGGCTTGAGTTACAAGGCTCTGGAGGATTCCGGGCGGATGTTGGTCGTGACTGAGATGAACATCTGCTATCACCAACCGGCTGAATTTGATGATTTGCTGGAATTGAAGATCCAGACGCTGGAAGTTCGCAAAGTTCGCATCCGCCACCAATACCTGGTCCAGCGAGAAGGCGTCCCCATTGTCGAGGCTGAATCGGTGATCGCTTGCATCGATGCGACCGGCAGACCGAGCCGTTTACCGAGTGAGTTTTTTGAATTAAATCCCTGATTCCTCGGCGTGTCTGCGAGTAGTCTGTTCACTTGAAATGAAGCCTAACTCACAAGATTCCGGGACCGGCTCCGTCGTCGCGGAGCACTTGTCTTTTGACGAAGACGAGTTGCTGGAGGCTTGTCTGCAACGGTTTGCCGAGGTGGCGCCGGCCAAGACTCCTAGGGATCTGCTCGATTTTCTTCCGGATCCACCCTCCGAATCGCGGATCTTCGTCTTAGTGGAACTGATCAAGCTGGACATGTCGGCCTCCGCCGAGTCCGGAACGATTCATCGCATCGAAAGTTATGTTGAGGCATTGCCGGAGTTAATTTCGCTCCAGTCGGTTCCAGTCGACCTGGTGCTGGAAGAACTACAACTGCGAAAAGACGCGGGTCAACAGCCGAGCATTGATGAATACGCGCAGCGGTTTCCACAGTTCGGATCGGTGCTGGGGAAATTTCTGGGAGCGGCTGCCGAAGTCACCAATTCCGTTCACGCAATTGGTGCGCCGCCCCAGGTGGCGATCGGCAGCAAGATCGATGACTTTTTGATCATCCAAACCTTGGGTTCCGGGGCTTTCGCAAACGTTTACCTTGCACAGCAAGTTTCGATGCGGCGGCTGGTCGCGCTGAAAGTCTCCCAAGGCAGGGGGGACGAGCCCCAGGCGCTAGCGCAACTTGACCACGCCAACATTGTTCGCGTTTTCGACCAGCGCGACTTGACCGATCCTGACGTCCACCTGCTGTACATGCAGTACATGCAAGGCGGCACGCTGTTGGACGTGGTCAAGTCGGTCCGTGCCAACAGCGCCGGAAAGCTCACTGGACAGATCATCCTGGATTGCGTCGATCGTCAGTGCTTGCGAGCAGCCCAGGCGGTTCCTGAGAGATCTGCTGTACGTAAGTGGCTTGCCGAGGCGGATTGGCCGACCGTGGTCGCCTGGATGGGTGTGCAACTAGGGCGTGCCTTGGCCGAAGCGCATCGACACGACGTACTGCATCGCGATGTCAAACCGGCAAACGTGTTGTTATCGGCGGAAGGCATCCCGGCGCTCGCAGATTTCAACGTCAGTTTTGCTGGAGTGGCCGGACGCGCCGGTGCTGCCGCGGCGTTTGGTGGATCGATTGGTTACATGGCAGCCGAGCATTTACGGGCGATCAGCCCCGAGATTCTCGATTCGCCCAGCGATGTTCGAGAACCTGCCGATCTGTACTCGTTGGCGATTTTGCTCTGGCAACTTTGGCAGGGGCAGCGTCCGTTTGACTGCAAACCATCGCCTGATTCCTGGTCGGATGCAGTCCGCGACCAACTTGAATCGCGAAGCAAACCGCTCGTGCAGCCGGTGCGCAGCGGTGGCGCTCCGGAACGAGTTCTGGAAGCGACTCTTCGCAAGGCGTTGTCGCTGCAGCCGGAGGATCGACCATCAAGCGGCGTTGAATTGGCCGGGCAGCTCAAGCTAGCGCTGCATCCTGATGTGGCGGGCTTATTCGATCCAGATGAAACAAGCGTGCGAAGTTGGCTGCGGCGCCGATCAACATGGGTCGTCGCCGGTTTGATCATCATGATTCCCAATATCATCGTTGGATATTTCAACTTCTGGTACAACAAGGACACGTTGGCGATGTTTGGTCAACAAGTCTTGGAGTACCACAGAGATCTTTCCTGGAAGCTGAATGCGATCATTTTTCCCGTTGGCTTTTTAATCGCGTTATGGCGAATCCTACCCGTTACCCAGGCGGCCAGACGGGCGGGGCGCGATCAGGAGCTTACTGACCGTGACTTGAATGCCACACTTTGCCTGAGCCATCATGCGGGATTGATTGGCGGAGTATTTTGGGTTGCCGCCGGTGTCTTTTACTCGATCGTGTTAACGAATAGATTCGAGTCATTCACGCTTCCTCATGCCAGCGAGTTCTTTTTATCGTTGTTGGTTTGTGGCGGCATTGCGGCCACCTATCCTTACTTTGGCATCGCGATCCTTGCGACGACGGTTTATTACCCACAGTTCGTCCGACGCTCGATGCACGACGACCATTTTGATCGGCGACGCGGTCACGCGATTTTTCAAAATGCGGCATGGTTTATGGCCAGCGTGATTGCTCCCCTGCTGGGCCTCGCCATTCTGATTTCCCGGATTGGTAAAAAGGAAGTCATTCCCGGCTACCTTCTGGGCTTGGTCGGTTTGGCATTCGTCGGCATCCTCGTGTCATTTTTTGCCTTCATGTACATGTCAGCTTATTGGGCCGGAATGGCAGAAGTGCTTTCCTCGCGTCGATCGTCGATCGTTCCCGGCGCACCCGATGAAGAGTGAAACGTCGGGACTGGCGGCTATTGGTGCCTGACCCTGTTCGCGACAGGGGACGAAAAAAATCGGGAGGGCGAAGCGGGCAAAGCTCCCGCTGAGCCGCAAATCCCAGCCCGGATTATTCATGACAGTTGTAGGCCGGACCAAGGAAATGCCTTGTGTGCCGGAACGTCGGTCGCGATTTCGACGGTTGGCTGCAAAACGCGTTAGCGAGGGATGAATGAGGTCCCTCGCTAACACTTCGGGTTACCGTCATAACCGAATCAACAAGCTGCTAGGCTCCTCGTCGCGCCTCCCGAATTTTCGATAGCCAACTGCCTTAGCGCGTCGCAGCAGCGTTTTCTGCTGCCGCCGGCTCCTTTTGTTGCTCGCTAAGTTGATTGATCGCGTTTTGCAAATCATTCGCAGGAGCGGTCGTTGAAGGGCCTGATGGTGCGGGCCCGGGCGGTGGCGATGCGGTCGACGCGGGCTGGCTTGCCCCCGAAACTTCATCACCTGGTGGTACAGCCGTTGAGGGTGCGGTAGTCGAAACGGTTTGATCGACCGTTTCTACGGACTTTTCTAGCACGGTCGCCATCGGGATCGCTGTTCGCGCCAACACTTTGATGTTGTTCGTTTCAATCGATTCAACAAACTGATCATAACTGTCGATCGCGACCAGCAAACGCTGAAAGCCGATCACCTGGCCACCGCGATTCCCCATCGCGAGGGCTTCGATTGGCAGTTGCACGTGGACTTCAGCGACCTGGCCGGCACAAATCTTATTCACTTTGACAATGGCCGTTGGTGCCATCGGATTGATGCGCCCCAGCAGGGCAACCAAGGAAATCCGAAATCCGCAAACATCGCGTGTGCTGTTGTTGCGCACCGTCACGGCGAACTTGGGTCCGCATGCCGGATCATCGATCTGCAATTGTGCAACTTGCAGCAGTTCCAGGTCACCAAGTTCCGCTGCCGGTACCAGCATTGGACCCAGTGACGAGTGTTGCACGACGTTTCCAGTGGTCAAGCCGTGAGTGTTGCCGATGCCGTGACGCAACATCAAATGAATCACGTGTTCACAGCTAGGACCGCCGTGCAGCACCTGTGCCAAATCGACAGTGTCGGCTTGAGCGCCACCGGCTGCGATCAACAACATCGCGGTGGATAGGATTGTGTTCTTAATATGGCTTCGAGCGTTCATTGAATTGTCTCCTCAAGATTGTTAGTAGCGAAACGGCCGGCGCGCGGTCGTACGTTCGCAGTGATGACTGATAAAAAGCATTTGAAGAAAAAGCCCGGGCCCGTGGTGGTCACGAGTCCGGGCTTGTGGATGACGCAGCCGGCGAAGCGACGTCAAGGATGCAACGAGAAAGTTTGCGAGTAAGTAAGCTCCCTTGAAGAACCTGTGCCGTTAGCAGGCAGAAGGTTCAAACGCGTCGCACAGCAACAGGGATCGATCCTCGCCTCACAAGAGTTTCTCAGAAGCAACCCCAGTAGCTGGTGTAGATCGGCGTGTAACAGGTGTAGACCGGACGGTACACGCGAACGGGGTAGTACGTGTACGAGGTGTAATACGGCTGGCAGTAGTTGTAGCTGTAACCGTAGTTGTATCGCACCGTGCTGTATCCGTAGCCGTAACCGTAACCGATGCGGCGGAAGCAGGCTGCGATCGCATCATCGTCGCTGTTCTCCTCGTCTCCCAACAAGGCGTCCACATCGGCGGCACCAAACTCAGATTCGTCCAGGTCCAATGGGGCCTGGACAACTGGGCTGTCGCTGGTGTTGGCCAGCTTCGCTAACAAATTGTCGTCGGCCGTCACCGTGCCGACGACCAACAACATGGGGACCACCGAAAATAGGATTCGTTTCAACATCATTTCGTCTCCGCTTTGGCAGATTTCGATTGGAAAGGACGCGGAGAGTCTGCCGTCTCACCGTTTCCACGTGTTTGCTGACTAAGCAGCAAAGCGTCGGGTAACGAAGAGTGTTACGGCCGTTTCGTTTTTTTCTCCCCCTCACACAACGCCGTTAAGGATTCCTGGTAGCCGGATTCGCCAGAATTCGGGCGCCGTCCACGATACAACCGAAGTCTGGCGACTCCGGCTACGAAGAACAGCCCGTGTAACACGAACAAGAAACGCTTAACGGCGTTGGGAGAAGGGTGCCAGAACGGAATGTGAGTGAGCACACCGAAGGCAGAAACCGCGTATTGATTCGTGCTGGCGGTTGCATCGTCCGCACGTACTTGCCGATTCCAGTAACCCGCGTCGGTCTTTTTCTCCGAAGCGTCGAAACAAGGTCGTTGTCGCTGGCGGAATGGTTCGCGAAGACAGTTTTCATTTCCAACTCTCAGGTTCCAAGTCGTCTTCGGAATCTCAAATCTAAGAATTTCAGATTTGAAACCCGGATCTTCGAAACCTCAAACCTCGCACCTACTCAAGCCAGGCCCCATCTGCGACGGAGCAACCACTCTGCCGACAGACAACCAGTGAACAGCGCGAATAATATCCAGCCGCTGATCGGGCCGTCTCCCAAGCGGTATTTTTCGATAATCGGCGTCTCGGCTTGGCGACGACGGCTGGCGACTGTCTCAATCAGTGCTTCGACTTCATCGGCAGTGAACGCTGCCCCGCCGTGGTCCGCCGTGATCTCGGCCAACTGACGCAAATAGACGGGGTCGGCCATCGGTTGAGCGAGTTCCCGACTTTCGTCGACCGCTTGGAAGGCGAGTTCAGCGGGTTGGATGGAATCACTTGCCTGGGCCGAACGCACTCGCAAGCGATAGAAGCCCGGTTCCAGCTTTGGGATCATTCCTTTGATTGCGGTTGCCCCGGCTCCCTCGGTGCTCTCGGTGCTGAATGCGACAGCGGTGGCAACGTCATTGGCATCGATGATCTCGGCGACGAGTTCCCGTTGCGGGGCATTTTCATCGACGCTACCAACGCGCGCGCGAAACTCCGGTGGGTTCTCGATGGCAAAGCGTCGTGCATCGAGCTCCAAAACGATTCGGTCGCCGCCGGTTTCTTCGCGTGAGAGTAGCCATAGCATGGTTTGTCGCCAAAACCGCCGATGCATCTCGCTCTTGCCATCGCGCCACCATCGCCAGGTGGAATCAAAGGCCAACGAAGCGACTCGTCCGCGTCCGTATTCGCCAACAACCATCAATGGCTGCTGGTCGGCGGTCTGCAGCAGCACTTCAACTCCCGGGGCGACTTTTGCGCCGACCAGGCGGTTGGCGCCCGTCAACGGCGGTAGCTGCCGCCAGACGGAAGGCGGATCCTGGCCACCGAGATCGGTGATGGGGTGTGCCCGCCGCAATTGGATGGGCAGCGGACCGGGAATGTGCGCCTCGTTGTCACCGCCAGGCGGTCGGGGAGAATTAACGTCGCGACGGCGTGACGGATCCATTCGAATCGGCAAGACGTCGGCCAGGGGTGAGTCGGCGTATCCACCGCTGCCATAGGCTTGATATCCGCCAAGCGTGATCAACCCGGCACCTTGAGCGACTGTTTCGGCAAGTTCCTGTAGTTGATCGTCGCCCAGTGCCGCGGCGTCCAGATCACCAATGATGTAAATATCGAACTTACCGGGTTGTAACCAGTCGTCCAGATCCACGGGCCATCTGCGATCTCTGCGTATCCACTTGAAGCGAAGATCCAGATCGGGAAATCTGCGAAGCGCGCGTCGCAAGAAAGTTTGCTCGGGCCGTAAGGTTCCTTCCAGAAACAGAATTCGGCCGCCACCCTCGCGAATATCGACAAACGCGGTTTGCCGATTGTTGCCGGTGACCAATTCGCCCGACTGCTTGACCGCTTCGACTTCCAAACGATACGCCCCGGGTTTGGGAGCGATCAAGGGAATGACCATGCCGACCAGTTCGTCGGACGCTTCTGCGATGATTGACCGATCGGCCGCATCGCTGCGATTGCCCTCGGTGTCGATCCAGGTCAATCGTACCGGTACTTCCACGCCGGCCAGCCCGCGAGCGAGAAGCTGGAACGAGACATCAAATTCATTGCCGGCAAACAACTGAAAACTGTCGTCCAACCCCTCGATTGCGGCATCCCGGCTTTCCAACGCACCTCCGGCAGGCCCGATGGGGATCGACCAAAACGGGACGCCCATTGCATTGAAAGTCTCCACCGTACGCTGGGCGCCAAGTGCTTGCGTGTTGACACGATCGCGATCATTTGGGTTGGTCGCTGCCAGCGGCGCCGTGTGCCGGCCGTCACCCATGAAGACAACACCGGCCAACGGATTGGCGCCGGCCGCTTGCAGCGAAAATGCCACGGCCTGTGAAAGATCCGTCAAGTCGCCTTCGGGGCGGAATTCGTCCAAACCATCAACGCCAGCGTCCGCCATCATCCGCGGCGCGCGATCGTAGCCGACTAACTGCACGTCCAGCGTCTCCTGAAATTGTTTCAGACCCTCCGCCAGTTGCCGCCAGGCTTTCACTTGCGTCGTCCAACGGTCTGTTGATTCGTTATCCGGCAACGTCATGCTGCGCGATAAATCGACGGCAACCACCAAGGTCGCATCAGCGGGGCGTTTATCGGTACGAATGATCGATGGTCGAAATACGACTAACAACAGTGCTATGGCAGCGATGCTGCGCAACAGGATCAACACCCGCCGGTGTCCAGGGTTCGCGGTTGGCGGCGTAAACACCGCGACCACGATCACGACGGCGGCCGCAGCAGCCAAGGCGACCAAAATGGAGCCATACATCGGTTCGAGCGCAAACGAATTCATGCTGCTTTCGCGCTCCCGATCGATGTTTGATCCGTGCTGATTCTGCGTGATCGATAAAACCGGTTGGCCAGGATTTGCTCTAACAAGAACACGGCGAGCACCAGCAACATCAGCGGCGATCGCAACGACACGCGGTTGGCACTGCGGATTTCGGCAAGCTCGATTTCATCTCGATTGGTGACCAGGTTGTATGCTCCGGCGCCGAACCATTCACTCAGTTGTGTCGGTTCAATCCGCTCCGTGCTGGTCGCAGCAGGGGGTAGATTAACGGAAAACCCGAGGTTCCTTCCGGCGCCGCGGAGCCAATACGTGCCGGATCGGGTGACGTCGCCAACGACCACGCGAGACTGGTTTTGCGGGACATTGATCGGCACTGGAGCGGTGTCACCCGGCGGAAACAATTGCAGCCGCCGTGACTCGGCATCCTGGTCGCTGTCCGCTTCCGGCAACTGGACAACTTGAGGCCGACCGACGATCGACATCCAATTCTCCGCACCTCGCTTGGTGAGTCTCTCGACGATGTTCCGCACCAAAAAGAAGGCGGGCCAGGCATCGCTGCCGAACAAATCGTTCCAATCGTTGTTGGGATCAGCCAAATCGGGTAACGGCGTTGTGGTGATGATCACATGCCCCGTCACGGACTCGCTGGAAATCGTTCGTTCCAATAATGCAGGATGCGGTGTTCCAGCGTAACGCATCAGCATCTTGTATGGCTCATCCACTTCGGTTTGCCAGTACTGCTGGACGCGATACAGATTCCACGGCACGCCACCGGGAATCTCCGTCAAAGGTGCAAGCACCGGATGTGTCAACCTGAGCGGCTGCAAGAACGTGTGCGGCGGCGGTGATCTCCAACGACGAACCAGCGGTGGCAGCCAATCCGACGCTAGCGGTTCATCACCGGCGGCAGCTCCGAGACAAATCAGTATTCCACCGCCACCGCCGGCGAACTGCTGCAACGCGTTATCGGAAATCACATCTCGGGGCGGATCAAGTAGCAAAATCGCGTCGAAATCCGCGAGCCGAACGACGGGCAAGTCAGCGTAGGTGATTCGTTCCACGGAATACTCCGCGGCTGCTTCATCGATCGGGAATGGCGCCGCGTTGATCGCCAGATCGATACTACGTGCTTCGTCAGCATTGTCCGCAACCAACAGAACTCGCGATGGGGTCAGAACCTGCACCGTAAAGTGACGAACGTCATCCAACGCCAGCGCGTCATCGCCAATCAGTCGAACCACACCATGATGGGATCCTACTTCCAGCGGAGGAATCGTCATTTTTAATTCGCTGGACCCAGCCGGAGCGATTTGCACGCTGGTTCGATCAACACTTTTCAAACGAGGTCGCTGAACAACGCCGTTGCGGATGATGGGCAGTGTCGGATCATCCTCGTAGAGACCCAGTTCAGCGGTAACAGGCAGCGGAATATTTTCTTCGCTTTCGAGCAACTCCAATGTCACCGCGACCGTCACGGGGCTACCGCGAGGCGGCGTGGCATCGACCAGCCGCGGTAATGATAAGGTTCGATTGGTGCCACTGAATTCACCCAGATCGAAAACCGAAAACTGGATTTGCGGCGACTCAGCCAGCAAAGTTACCAACGCAGGATCTGACAAATCGGTGTGCCACGTGGATCGGGCAAGGTCGCTGATCACCAAGACTTGCCTGCTTTCCAGATCGCTGGTTCGCACTAAGCGAATCGCGGAGTCGATCTTGGCCGAGATTGGCGATGTAACTTCGATCGCGCGCAGCTGATCGACTTTGGAAACCGCGCTGGCCAAATCAAGCGAGAAGGCAGCAGGAGTTCCCGAGCGATCGATGATGGCGATGCGGCTGGTCGGGGGCACGCGGGTCACCATCCAGGTAGCAATTTCTTTCATCCGCGTCAGGTGATCATCATCGACCGTCTTCCAGGCGGACGTTGGCGCGTTATCCAGTACAATCGCGATCGCGACGGGAGCTGCTTCATCAATGGTCGGCTGCGGACCGGAAGCATACGCGTATCCGCCCCACAGCAAAGCGGTCAACAGTGCCACCGCAGCGGCGGCAGCCAGTGAATGAATCAGCAAACGCGGCAAGTCGCGATACAGGGCCACGGTTGCCATCACCAGTAAAGCGACGCCCAACACCATGATCAGGGCAATGGTCAACCAGGTTAAGGAAAGCGAACGGTGAATCATCGGACGAGCCAGCGCGACAGCCAGTGCGGCCAGGGCCGTGATTCGCAGCGCCAACAGCCACCAGCGTCGCACCCGCAGCTTGCTGCGATTGGTTTCCAGGCGTTTTGTCAGAAACAGGACCGACGGAAAAACGACTCGCCGCGGTTCGCGTTTGGCGATCAAATGCAGCACGATCGGCACAGCAATCGCCGTCAAGCCGAAGATCAGTGATGCGTTCAGAAATGTCACAGGATTGCGATTCGCTAAAACCGACTTTGGCGTTGCAACAAGTACTCCGTCAGCGCTGTGTCAAACGGCATGCTGGTATCCAACGGTACGTAATCGATTCTCAAGTGGTTGCAACCTTCGCGATATTGCTGGCAAAATTCTTCCAGCTGCCGGAGGTAATCCTCCCGGAATCCGGTCGCATCGACGGTCACCGTTTCACCGGACTCAGAATCCTCGAACTGAACGGGACCCTCATAGGGAAAACTCACTTCGGCTTCGTCCATCACATGAAAGACGATCACATCGTTACCGCCGTGTCGCAGTCGCGCCAGCGCAGCGATGACTTCCTCCGGTCCCTGGTTTTCATGGCTGGGCAACAGATCGGAGAACAAGATCACCAGGGCGTGCTGCTTAAGCATCGCTGCAACCTGGGAAATACAGGCGGGCAGATCAGTGTTGCCGGCTGGCTTGAGCCGTGACAGATGGGCGAGCACATCACCGAGGTGCCCGCGTCGGCTGCGGGCCGGCAGCGCCGCGTGAACATGATCATCAAAGGTGATCAATCCGACCGGGTCTTGCTGCATATTCATCAGGTAAGTCAACGCTGCTGCCAGGCAAGTTGAATACTCAAACTTGGTCATCGACTGGCTTTCGGTAAACCCCATCGATGTCGACATGTCGATCAGCAGGTACGCGGTCAGATTTGTTTCCGACTCGAACCGCTTGACGTAGTACTTGTCGGTTTTCGCGTAAACCAGCCAGTCGATCAACTTTGGGTCGTCGCCCCGGTTGTAACGCCGATGTTCGCTGAATTGGACGGAGAAACCGTGATAAGGGCTGGTGTGCAGTCCTTGCAGGAATCCGCGGACCACCATGCGAGCGCGGAGATCCAGCCGCTTGATTTGTTGCAGCGATTCGGGTGACAGCAACGCGGACATGGATAAGTCTTGGCACGAAGTTGGGAAGTGGATGTCGGAAGACTTCAGAAAAAACAATTCCTGCGGCAGCAGTCGAATCAACGATCAACGGTTCGCGCCGCGTGGGAACTCTGGCGAGTTCCGCTACAGCAAATCCTCTCGACTCGGTTTCACGGCGAGTCTCTGGCGATCTTTTCGGGTTCGGGCGGTTGAATGTCACGCAGCAGGCGATCCACGATATCGTCCGTATTCAGGCCTTCGGCACGCGCTTGAAAGTTGGTGGCGATGCGGTGTCGCAGCACGGGTTTGGCGATCCGCTGAACGTCACTGGGATCCACACTGAAGCGACCGTCCATGGCGGCGAGTGCTTTTCCGCCATTGATCAGATTTTGTCCGGCACGCGGACCGGCACCCCAATCGACGAGTTCGCGGATATACTCCGGCGCTGTTTCATCGCCTGGACGCGAGGCGCGGACAAGTTGCGAAGCGTAGCGAATGACAAACGGATTGACGGCCACGCTGGCAACCAGTTTTTGCACATTCATGATCGCCCGCGAGGAAAGAACTTTGGTCACCGTAGCGGTTTCACCGCGGGTCGTGGTCGCCAGGATTTGTTCCTCTTCGGCCGCCGAGGGATAGTCGACCTTGATGTTGAACATAAAGCGGTCCAGCTGGGCTTCGGGCAGCGGGTAGGTTCCTTCTTGTTCAATCGGGTTCTGTGTCGCGATGGTAAAAAACGGTTCCGGCAGCGGAAACGTTTCCCGCCCCACGGTGACTTGGCGTACCTGCATCGCCTCCAGTAAAGCCGCTTGCGTCTTTGGCGGGGTTCGGTTGATTTCGTCGGCCAGCAGGATGTTGGCAAAGATGGGACCTTGAACGAATCGAAAACTGCGTCGGCCGGCGTCGTCTTCTTCCAGAACCTGGGTGCCCGTGATATCCGACGGCATCAGGTCTGGAGTAAACTGGATGCGTTTGAAAGAAACGTCCAAAATGTCCGCCAAAGTGCTGACCATCAGTGTTTTTGCCAGCCCCGGTACACCTTCCAGCAGGCAGTGTCCACGCGTGAAAATAGCCGCCAGTAGTTCCTCGATCGTATCTGCCTGGCCGACAATGACTTTCGCCAGTTCGGCCCGCATGGTCTTCTGGTGTTCGGCAAATTCGCGAAGCACGTCTCCCAAATTGCGTTGCGCTGGCGCGCCGCTGGGTGGTTGATTGGCAACGGGAGGCGGATTGGGTGACGGTGGAGGAGAACCGCTCATGATTGAAAAGCAACATTCCTTTGCAGGCGATCGATTGTTCAGGCGCGATCGCACTTTTTGCGCGATCGCTGGCCACTTGGGGCGACACCATCTTAAGCGTGTAAGCGATTCAACGCGAAAGGGGGTCAGCAAGCTGCGGTGGGCGGCGGTTTTCGCTGTTTTGATCGTGATCCTGCCCGGCCAGCAGGCGGCTGACGCGGCAATCGACGCGGCGCAGGTGCAGCGGGCCATCGACCGCGGGATCGCTTTTCTCCGCCAAACACAGAACGACCGGGGCGGCTGGGTTGAATTTGGCGGCCAGTCATGCGGACTGTCCTCGCTGTGCACACTGGCGCTGCTGAACGCGGGCGTCCCACGTGATGATCCTGATATGGCCCGTGCGCTGCGATACCTGCGCGGTTGTACTCCCAATGAGACTTATTCGGTTGCCCTGCAGACGCTGGTTTACTGCCAGGTGGGCGCCGCAGGTGATTTGCCACGGATTCGTCGCAATGTGAGTGTGCTGGTCGACAGCCAAAAGCAAGGGGGCTTGGGCCGCCAAGAAGGTGCCTGGGGCTACGGCGGCGGGCGTTCGAGCGGCGATCCTTCCAACGCGCAGTTCGCCATCCTTGCTTTGGGGGCCGCTCAAGATCGCGGCGTCGAGGTGGAACCGCAAGTTTTCCAGCGGGCACTCAAGTACTGGACGAGTCGTCAAGCTCGCAGCGGTGGCTGGGGCTACGGCGGCGGTCAGTCGGTGTCCGGCAGCATGACTTGCGCCGGCGTCGCATCGATCATCATCGCTCGCGGCCGGCTCAGCGGGTTGACTTCTGAAATCGATGGTGACCAGATTCGCTGTTGCGGCAACCTTGACAATCAACAGGATCCCGTTGCCGCTGGTTTGAATTGGCTGGGGCGATCGTTCAACCTGGAAGTCAATCCAGGTGGTGGACCGGGGACTTTTTACTATTACCTGTATGCGCTCGAACGCGTCGGACGACTCTCCGGTCGGCGATTCATCGGGCAACACGACTGGTACCGTGAAGGTGCCGAACGACTACTCGAGTTGCAAGACAATTTTCAGGGTTTCTGGTCGGGAACGGCTTGGGAAGATGATCGCAACATCGCCACCTCGTTCGCACTGTTGTTCCTCAGCAAAGGCAAACGCCAAGTCGTCATCGGCCAACTGCGACATGCAGAAAATAATAACCTTTGGCAGCGGCATCCCGATGCGATGCGTCAGTTGGTACGACATGTGGAGCGTGATTGGGGGCGCGACCTCACCTGGCAAACGGTGGAGAGCGAACGTGCCAAGGTCGCCGATTTATTGCAGACACCGGTCTTACTGATCAGCGGACAGGGACAATTGCAGCTCGCAGAAACAATTCAGCAGCGTTTGAAGGAATACATTGACCAAGGCGGCACGATTGTTTTTGATGCCGACGCGGGCTACGGATGTGGCGATGGGGCAGCCATGGAGGGCAGTGTCAGGAATCTTTGTCAGCAGTGGTTTGATGGGGCGGACTTGCAGCGATTACCGCCAAGCCACCCGGTGTGGTTCGCCGAACGCAAGGTGGACGTGGATTCGGTCAAGGACGACGAGTGGATCTATGGCGTTCAGGCCTGTTGTCGCACGGCCGTTTTTTACAGCCCCAAAAGCTTGTCTTGCCGCTGGGAGTTAAGCGACATTCTGTTCCGCCGCGGTGCAGAGTCCGCTGCCGCGCGAGCGCGAATCGAGACGGCGATCCGCATCGGTCAAAACATCATCGCTTATGCCACAGGTCGTGAATTGAAGGACAAGCTTCAGCAACGAACACTGCTGCAGGGATCGGTTCTGGATACCGCCTCGCGGGGGGCGATCCAGCTTGCGATGCTGGGGATCGATGCCGGTGGACAAGAGGCTAGCCGGGCGCTTCCCAACGCCGCGGCGATCATTCGTCAGCGCGTTGACATCGGGTTGTTGCCGGCAGCGGAGCCGGTGCCGTTTGATCGCGAATCTCTCAAGGAAGTGACCATTCTTTGGATTCATGGACGCACTGAATTCGAGCTCAATAACGGGCAACGTGAAGTGCTCCGGGAATTCATCGAGAATGATGGCGTGATCTTGGCCAGCGCGATCTGTGGCAACGAAGCCTTTACCAAAGCGTTCCGTCGTGAGCTGGGTTTGATCATCCCCGACTCGCCGTTGCTGGCGATGCCGGTAGCACATCCAGCTCTGACACCCGTTTTCGACGGCTACGATATCCGCTCGGTGACGATCCGAACCCCGAAAAACACCGGCTCGGGCCAAACATTTGCTCGACGTTCTGGATCACCGATTCTGGAAATGGCGGTGATGGATGATGCCGCTGCCGTCTTCTTTTCGCCGTTGGACTTGAGCTGCGCTCTGGAAAGCCAGAATTCGGTGCAATGTCCGGGGTACAGCACCGAGGATGCGGCAAAGATCGTGACCAATCTGATCCTGTTCGCCCTGCAGCAGTAGCGAAAGCTGAAAAAAACCTTGCTTTTCAGCTCGTCCGCGAAACCCTGTGACTGGGGACCGGTTTCATGATTAGCACGGCGATTTTCCGCCCCTGGCCTGAAAAGTACGGGTCAGTTTCTTGTCAGTCCCTTCGGAACAACGAATCAATGAAAATCTCACGGATCGCGACTGGTTTCCTAGCCATCGCACTCTTAGCGTTTTTGGCAACAGATGTGATGGCTCAAAGAGGTGGCGGTCGCGGACCTGGCGGTCGCGGTGGCCCCGGCTTTGGCGGTTTCGGGGGGGCCTCGATTGGGCAAATGGCTCTCGGGCTGCTTCGCGTTGACGAAGTCAAAGCAGAAATCGAATTGATGCCCGATCAGGAAGAGGCTCTGAAAAAGATCGGCAGCGAGCGGCCAGAACGTCCCAACTTCGACTTTCAAAATGCGACCGAAGCAGAGCGTGAAGAGTTCATTGCCAAAATGCGAAAGCAACGGGAAGAAATGGCAACCCAGATGCAGCAACAATTGCAGGAGGTTTTGCTTCCCAATCAATACGAACGTTTGAGACAAATCGCCGTTCAGGTTTTGGACGTCAACGCCCTGATGGTGACCGAGATCACTGAAGAGCTCAAGATCACCGACGCTCAGAAGAAGGAGTTTGAAGAGCTGCAGACCGGCATTCGCGAGAACATGCGAGAGCAGATGGGCGAGCTGTTCCGGGGCGGTGGTGGTGACCGCGATGCGATGCGTGAAAAGATGGCCCAGATGCGTGAAGAAAACAACAAGAAGTTGCTTGGTGTTTTGACATCCAGTCAAAAGTCCGATTTTGAAAAAATGAAGGGCGAGGAATTCAAGATGCCCGAAGGCGGCATGCGGGCGATGTTTGGCGGCGGTCCTGGCGGTCCCGGCCGCGGTGGTCCCGGCGGCGGCCGAGGCGGCTTTGGTGATCGTGGTGGTGATGGTGGCCGCGGAGGCGAACGCCGCCGACCGCAAGCCGAAGAATAGGTCGTTCCCCAACACAATCGAATCGGATCGCGACGCAGCGCTCCGTCGCACCGACAGGGGCAGGCTCCGCAAAGAGTCTGTCCCGTTTTCGTTTCCGGGTCAGATCATGGGAAACTTTTCCGGCCACTCCACCGCATCATCGTCGTCGACGTTGATGGGTGACTCAAATCCCTCTGGCTTGAGTGCCAATACAGAGTAATTCAGCCGCGACAACAACTGCTCCGCCGTATTTCCAATCAGAAATCCGGCAATCCCCGTGCGGCAGACCGTGCCCAAGACAATCAAGTCAGCTTCGACTCTGGCCGCAACCCCAGCAATCATCTCGGATGGGTTGCCATGCGGTAGGTGAATCTGGGTGCGATGCATGTCGACGTCGCACCGCTGGAGCAACTGTTCCAGTCGATCGCGGGCGTATTTGCAGCGCACGTCCAGCAGCGCATCAATCTCCGCGTCTCCCGCGCGGCGGCGCAGCGCTGACTCCATCCACAGATCACAAACGCTCACGAAGTGCAGTTCGGCATGTTCTCTGACAGCGATCGCGTTGGCGATTTCGATGATCTGCCGGTTCAGGTTTGCATGCACCTCATCGTCATCATCCATGTCGACGGCGGCCAAGACGCGAGCAAATTTGCCGTGCACATCCGGTTTTAAGACCCACACCGGACAGGGGCAGGTGCGCATCAATGCCTGTGCGATTCCGCTAAAAAAGTATCCGCTATCCGCATCACCATCGGCTGACTTGATGACCAGGTCGTGCCGCTCGCGGATTACCTGATGCACGATTTCGATAGCTGGCTTGCCGCCTGCTACAATCACATCAATTGGCACACCGGCATCGGAGTACTCGCTGGCCATTTGCAGCAATCGATCGCGATGGTCCTTCGATACCAATTCCTCCAACTCCTCCGGTTCCGCGATATCGGTGAGCATCCCAACCGCTTTGGGGATGTGCGGAATCACATCCATCATTGTCAACCTGGCACTGTTTTCCACAGCCAATTCGACAGCCCGGCAAATGGCGGTCTCGTTCCGCTTCGTCCCCACGTAAAGGAGAATATTTTTGAAACGATGCATGATCGAACTTCATCCAATCGCGTTGATGATCTCAGTGACGCCTAACGTCTTGCCGCGATGACGCGATGATCAGCGCGTCTTCGTGTGCTTCGTGTTGATCGATCGCATCCATCAAACGCTCGACTTCTTGAAAAGCTTGTTCCCAAGAATCAAACGGTGGTTCGGTTTGATTTAGCCTGGCGGTCAGGCCGTCCAACCGCTGCAGCAGCTGGTCGTGATCGGCAGCAGCCTGTCGATGAGTCGCATTGACCTCCAGCGACGAGAATCCCGGGTCGTTCGCTAGTTGGCGGCCGATTTCGTCTTCGCGTGCAAAATGCTCGACCAAGCGCACTCGCAGCTGAGTAAGTTTGTCGGCGGTCTCTCCGAAGTGCGGAATTCCAATCTGAGCGATATCATACGCCCACTTACGCAACTGTGCGCTGAAGGCGTCCAGTTGTTGATGTTCTTCGTGCCATGTGTCAAACAGGGTTTGACGAGCGTCGTCGGTTGATGAGGTGTTGGTGTCCATCTCCGTCCCTTCTCATGATTTTTCTGTCCATGATTTGTCGAGAAGTCTGCGACCAGCGTAGACCTCTCGGGCTGTTGCCATCATTTTAGCGCCGATCTCGCTTTCTTGGCCAGATTCATTACTTCAGGTGAAACCGCCGCTCCTTCACTGCCGGAACTGTGCGTTCTTGACAAATCCGCACAGATAATGCGTGCACCCCCACTGCTTATCAAGCCGGCAAATCGGCTCACTCGTACAATGCGATGCGAGCAAATCACCTGTTGAATGCAATTCGCACACTGCACTTTTGATGCCATGCGATGCAAATGAGTCATCGCGTTGCTGCAACTCTTGGACAAATCATCTCTGTTCAGATTTGCAAATTGTGTTTGACCCCAAACAGCAAAGTCGGGCACAATATTAGCAACGGACGGATCACGGAGAAATCACGACGAACTCCACGAGTCATTTTGATGTCCGTAACTCATCAGGAATGTCCTCCCATGATCTCTTCTTCTCTTATGCCCAATGCGTTTGCTCAGGCGAAATTATCAACGGCCGAGGACGGGTCGCCTCTCGCCCGCAAAGTTCGAGTGAAACTCAGACGCAGTAGTTACAACCAGATGCGGCGAGTGGAAGTCGAGGTGGCAGGCGATGTGTTGACGCTCTCCGGCGTCGTATTTTCGTATCACATGAAGCAGCTCGCCCAGGAAATTGCTCGAAAAGCTGTCGACAATGTGACGATCGACAATCAATTGATGGTTGTCTCAGGACCCAAGCAAACGCCAAAATAGGGCGACAACCTTGTTGCTTGGTTCCCATGGACTTTGATGATCGCCGACGAACAGCATTTCGTTTTCCGTATGCGCGGCGTGACCAAGGTCTATCCGATGGGCGAAGTCGAAGTACACGCGCTTCGCGGAGTGGACTTGAAGTTATTTCCCGGAGAGTTCACCGTTTTGCTGGGACCGAGCGGCAGCGGCAAGTCAACGTTGCTGAACATTTTGGGTGGTTTGGATCGGCCCACCAAAGGCACCGTCCACTATCGCGACCAGGATTTGACAGCCGCCAGCGATCGTGAGCTCACCTGGTTTCGGCGGGAAGCCGTCGGCTTCGTTTTTCAGTTCTACAACCTGATTCCCAGTCTGACCGCACGTGAAAACGTCAGCCTGGTGACGGAGGTTTCTAGCGATCCAATGCCGCCTGAGGATGCTTTGGCACTGGTGGATCTAACGGACCGCCGCGACCATTTCCCTTCACAGCTTTCCGGCGGTGAACAGCAGCGCGTTGCCATTGCGCGCGCCATCGCCAAGCGACCCGATGTGTTGCTCTGTGATGAACCCACCGGCGCGCTGGATGCTGCCACAGGCATTACTGTGTTGGAGGCGATCAACCGCATCAACCTGGAACTCGGCACAACGACCACCGTGATCACCCACAATGCAGCCATCGGTCAGATGGCCGATCGCATTGTCCGTATGCACAATGGAGTGATCGCGGAAGATCAACGTGTGGAGACGAAGATCCCGGTTGCAGAATTGCGGTGGTGATCAGTCAATGCGGACACTGGATCGAAAACTGATTCGCGAATTGGGGCACTCGAAGGCGCAGTCGTTGGCCATTGCCCTGGTCGTAGCATCCGGTGTCGCCGTGTTTGTCATGTCGGTAAGCACTCTGGCGTTCTTGCGTGCCACGCGCGACGCCTACTACGATCGCTTTCGCTTTGCTGATGTGTTCGCCAGTGTTCCTCGCGCTCCGGATGCGGTGGCGAATCAAATTGCTGCGATCAAAGGCATCGCGGCACTGCAAACGCGAATTGTTTCGGAAGTCAGCTTGGATGTCCCGGAGCTAGTGGAACCGGCTGTGGGGCGGTTGATCTCGTTGCCCGACAGTGGAGCACCTGTCCTCAATGCTGTGTTCATCAAACGCGGGCGATTGCCGAATCCCGATCGGCACGGTGAAGTCCTGGCCAGCGATGCTTTTGTAGAATCGAACTCGATCGACATCGGCGATCCGATCCAAGCCGTTATGAATGGGCGGCTGCAAGAGTTGGTCATCGTCGGCGTCGCGCTGTCACCCGAATACGTGTTTCAAGTCCGCGGCGGCGATTTGTTGCCCGACGACAAGCGATTTGGCGTTTTCTGGATGGCCAAACGGCAGATGGAAGCCGCCTTCGACATGGATGGTGCGTTCAACGATGTCTCGCTGCGGCTGCTGCGTGGTGCCAGCGAAGACGAAGTGATCGAGCAGCTGGATCGTTTACTCCAACCCTACGGAGGCGTCGGAGCCTATGGCCGTGAACATCAGGTCTCGGCAAGGTTTCTTGCCGACGAGATCAAGTCGTTGCGTGCGACTGCAGTTGTGGCACCCAGCATCTTTATGGGCGTTGCGGCCTTTTTGTTGAACGTCGTGCTTTCTCGGCGAATCGGCACACAGCGGATCGTGATCGCTGGCTTGAAGGCGTTCGGCTATTCCAATTCCACCATCGCCTGGCACTATCTGAAAAGTTCGCTGATTATCTCGCTGATCGGTGCCGCCATTGGTGCCGTCGCCGGCAACTGGATGGGCAGCGGCTTGGCCAAGTTGTACTCGGAGTTCTATCGCTTTCCGACCTTCGTGTTTTACCCTGATGTGCGTGTCATTTTCGTGGCGATCGGCATCAGTCTGCTGGCCGCCGTCGTCGGTTCCTTTCGAGCCGTGCAGACCGCTGTCCGCTTGCCGCCAGCCGAGGCCATGCGACCGGCGGCTCCGGCGAGCTATCGGCAATCGTTGTTGGAAAAATTGGGTTTGACGGCGCTCGTACCGGTTACGGTGCGGATGATCATTCGCGGCTTGCAGCGCAGACCGGTCAATGCATTCCTCTCCTCGCTGGGAATCGGTTGCGCGGTCGCTGTGCTGGTGATGAGCCGTTTTGGCAGCGACGCCATCGACTACTTGATCGACTTTCAATTCTCGCGAACACAGCGGCACGATTTGCAAGTCGTCTTTTACGAAACCACATCGCCGGCCGTTTTCAATGACCTGAAACACCTGCCCGGTGTGCAGACCGTCGAAGCCTTTCGGGCCGTGCCGGTGAAACTGGTCAATGGTCACCGCGAGCATCGCACCAGTATCATGGGATTGTCGCAGCGTCGTGATCTATTTCGCTTGCTGAATACCGACGAGATCCCGATCCGCTTACCGCCGGCCGGGGTCGTGTTAAGCGACAAACTGGCCGAGATCTTAAACGTCAAAAACGGTCAGCGAATCTGGGTCGAAGTCCTGGAAGGCGCCAAGCCGATACGCGAAGTCACGGTGGCCGGAATCGCAAAAGAGTTTTCGGGGACCAACGCCTACATGGATCGCGCTGCGCTGAATCGGCTGCTGCGGGAGTCGGACGTGCTTTCAGGGGCTTTTCTGGCCGTCGATGCTCGCCATCAAGAAGAACTGTACCAGGACCTCAAACAGACGCCCAGAGTCGCCTCGGTTTCGGTCAAGTCGGCCACGATCCAACAATTTCGCGACACGATTGCGGAGAACCAGTTAACGATGCAATCGTTCACCGTGTTCTTTGCGGCCGTGATCGCGATCGGCGTCGTCTATAACACCGCCCGCATTTCCTTGGACGAGAAAAGCCGAGAACTCGCTACCCTGCGAGTCATCGGATTCACGCAAGGCGAGATCTCCTCTATTCTGCTGGGCGAGCTTGCTGTATTAACTTTGCTGGCGATTCCGCTGGGATGGCTGATCGGCTACTCGTTTTGTGCGGCGATGGTTTATGGATTCGAGTCGGAACTTTATCGGTTTCCGTTGGTGATTCAGCCGGCAAGCTACGCGAGATCGGCAATCGTTACGATGGCGGCCGCCGCGGTCAGCGGCTTATTGGTCCACCGCCGATTACAGCACCTGGATCTGGTCGAAGTACTCAAGAGTCGCGAATGAGTAACTATCAATCGAAAATTCGGCGACTGGTTTGGTGGGCCATGGGCGCCGCGATTGCGGGTCTCGGCGTATACGTTGCCCTGCGGCCGCAGCCCGTTTTGATTGATGTTGCCGTTGTCAAGAAAGGACTCCTGGAGGTCACGATCGACGAAGATGGGGTGACGCGGATTCGCGACCGCTACGTCGTTTCCACACCGCTGACGGGACGGCTGCAAAGAATCGAATTCGACGTCGGTGACCAAGTTAGCGCCAGCAGCACCGTCATTGCCCGCATGCAGCCCACCGATCCCACGCTTCTGGATCCACGCACCGTTGCCCAGGCGAAGGCGCAAGTCAATGCTGCGGAACGGAAGTTGGCCGCGGCAAAAGCCGAACAAAAGAAGAAAGAGACGCAGCTGGGCTTTGCCGAGATCCACATGGGACGAGCTCGGGAACTTCGCGATCAAGACGCCACTTCGGCCGAAGCATACGAGGAGAAACTGCTGCTCTTCCAGGCCCTCACCGAAGAGACTCGGGTGGCAAGCATCGCCGTGGAGATCGCCGAGTACGAACTGGAACTGCAGAAAGCCGCGTTGCTGTTAACCGATCCCGATGCCAGCGACGATGCTGAGATGGAATTGTCGATCAAGGCTCCCATCGACGGTCGAATCTTACGGATCTTCCAGGAAAGTTCAGCCGTGGTCACCGCCGGCGAACCGCTGATGGAAATTGGTGATCCCGCGGATTTGGAAATCGTTGCCGATGTGCTCTCCCGCGATGCGGTGCGAATTAGTCCCGGAAACCTGGTCCACTTGGAGCATTGGGGCGGCGACCAACCACTTCGCGGACGCGTTCGCTTGGTCGAACCGTCGGGGTTCACCAAGCTGTCCGCGCTGGGCGTGGAAGAACAACGCGTCAACGTGATCATCGAAATGGTTGATCCGCCCGGCCAGCGCGAACAACTGGGGGATAACTTTCGCGTTGATTGCCGAATCATTGTTTGGCAATCGGATGATGCCTTGCGCGTTCCCACCAGCGCTTTATTTCGCGTCGATGATCAGTGGCACGTCTTCAAGGTCACCGGCGATCATGCGCACTTGACTCGTGTGGAGATCGGCAAGAACAACGGACAGCACGGGCAAGTCTTGTCGGGAATCAAACTCAAAGAAACAGTGGTCGTTCACCCAAGTGATACGCTGGAGGATGGCTCACTGGTCAAGCAACGTTAACGAAGTCGTAGCCGGCTCCTAGTGCTGCTTCAAGTCAGTTTTTGTGTGCCGCGAAAATGGGTCAGACCCCTTTTCGCTCGTCATCTGTAGGCCAGGACTTGTCCTGGCAATGAGGCGCCAGGACAAGTCCTGGCCTACGAGATTTCTGAAAATGCTCTAACTAGGTGATGCCATAACGTGAATCCTGGGACGACCAATTCAACCTTACAGGATTACCAGTGCGAACAGCAGGGCCGC
>JBFJVZ010000019.1:0-34204 GCA_041623895.1 Pirellulaceae bacterium
CGAATTCTGGCGAATCCGGCTACCCTAAAGTTAAAAGTTGACAGAGCTCTAGCACTTCTAAGCCGGACGCTCTCTAAGCCGTGCCGGCTGATGTTGCCAGTCCCAATTCTTAATCCGGATAGAGCTACGAAGAACAGTCCAGCTTCAAACACTGCACTGCAGCTGCATGACGCGGATCGGGTGATCAGGTTGGTCATCCATCGGAACTTGATGCTCGCGGTATTCCCATCCGTGAACTTGAATCCAGTCGCGAAATTCATTGGCAATGATGCGACAGGGGTCGCTCAGCAAGACTTCCCCGCCTGGGGCCAAGTGTGCTCGCAGGCATGTGTCCAACTCGGGCCACAAAGATCGTAAGTAAGTAACATCGCTGCCGATGATCAAGGGAAACTTGCTGGACGCGATTCGATCGATTCCAAATCGCAGTTGACGCACGCGGCATCGCTCGCGAATCGGCCAGCTGCTCATCCGCGCCAACATCAGCGGGTCCTGGACACCGTCAGTCAGCACGACATTGGCTCCGCGGAGTGCAGCTGCGATGCCGGCGTGCCCCGTTCCGCAGCCGAGCTCCAAGACAACGATTCCGTTTAAGTCGCGTTGATCAAGATGATGATCAAGGCCTGCGGCGGCCCGCCAGGTGGTAGCCCAAAAAGGATCGATGACGCCTTGTTCGCCGGCGTCTTGTCGCTGGCATGCTTCGATCAGCATGGCGTCGGGATCGGAGGCGACCGCCAGTTGCCAGGGACGACCAGCGATCAAAGTCTGCTCCCATTTCCAGGCCAAGCGGTCGCTGGCCAGGGCTGTCAATTCCTCGAGTGATGCCGTGAGTAGATTTGCGTCAGCGGAGGGAAGGGGCATCAATCGGCCTCGCCGCGAGTCAACCAGCCGGCAACTTCCGCCGCGAAGTACGTGAGAATGCCGTCCGCGCCGGCCCGCTTGAAGGCCAGTAGACTTTCCAGCACCGTTTTTTGTCGATCAAGCCAGCCCTTTTCAGCAGCGGCAGACAGCATCGCATATTCACCACTGACCTGGTACACGAACGTCGGTGCAGCAAACGTCGACTTAACGCGGCTGACGATATCCAAGTATGGCATGCCTGGTTTGACCATCACGCTATCGGCACCCTCGGCTAAATCGAGTGCGACTTCGTGCAAAGCTTCGTCGGCTTGAGCAGGACTTTGCTGATAGGTTTGCTTTGAGGCGCCGCCCAGATTGCCGGCCGATCCGACAGCGTCGCGGAAGGGACCGTAGAAAGCGCTGGCGTACTTGGCGGCGTACGACATGATTTGCACGTTGTGCATCGATCGCGATTCCAGCGCCTGGCGAATGGCACCGATGCGGCCGTCCATCATGTCGCTGGGCGCGATGATATCGCAGCCAGCTTCGGCTTGTACGATTGCCTGCTGGCACAGCACGTTGATGGTTTCGTCATTGGCGACATCACCGTCTCGCAGCAGGCCATCCTGGCCGTGGCTGCTGTAGGGGTCCAAGGCGACATCGCAAATCACGCCCAGCCGATCGCCGACTTCTTGTTTGATCGCCCGCACCGAACGGCAGACGAGATTGTCGGGGTTGACGGCTTCCTTGGCGTCTTCGGTTTTGAGTGCGGCTGGCGTGGCGGGAAAAATGGCAATCGCCGGAATGCCCAACTCGCAGGCCAGGCCCGCGGCGCGGCAAATCTCGTCGCTGCCCAAGCGATCCACGCCCGGTAAACTGTCGACTGCCTGCCGGCCTTTGCCGTCAAAGACAAACAGCGGCCAAATCAGGTCGTTGACCGACAGAACGGATTCGCAATGCAGCCGGCGGGACCAATCAAATCGCCGCACGCGACGCATCCGCGTGGCCGGGTAAGGTCCCCGAGAAAAATCAAACATGGGTGTCTCCTATCGGACACATCTTAAGAGCCAGGGCACGGTGTTAGAAGCTCAGATGCGCGGCGATTGAGAATATCGTTCGCTCGCCGCAGCCTGAGTCTTGGAGAAGTGACGTCATTGAGACCCAATGACGTCGTGGTGCCCAGGCAGAGTGGGCAGCCGCAAAGAAGGGGGTACGGCCTTACCGAGAACCGAAGCTAACTTCAGTCCGTGACCGAACGTACCTCGCTGACAAGTTCTCGTACGTGATCGACAAGAATCGTTTCAGCTTCAGCGGAGAATAAACCAACGCTGCCGTAGTAGAGGCCGCGTGTCTCGTAACCACCCTCGGCAAGAATTCGGGCCGAGGGCAGATATCCGTAAACGTCGTTACAGTAGGCAGCGATCCACAAGCGCTGGGGACCCAGTGCGCGTTCAAGCAGGGACACATAGTCCACAACGACTTCGCCTGAGAGCGCTACCAAAGTCAGGTCGGTACCGAATTGCCAAACTGCAATCGGTGTGCTGTAGTGCTCGGGCAATTTTCCATCGCGATCAAGTGCTGCGATCATTTTCTCGGCAACAAACGAACGCCAGCCGCCGCCCGTACCGATTCTTTCGATCTCTTGCCGCGTCAATCGAGATGCTAGCGGGAGTTTTACGTCTCGCTGCGCGATTCGCAGCGTTCCTTGCACCGGAGCCAATTTTCCGTCCAAGACGCGCATCACCTCCTGGGCCAGCGTGCTTCCATGCTTGCGGGCAAGGGCTTCGTTGCCTCGAGGATGGGGATTGGCGTCGCCGCCGCAGCCCTGCATGAACATCGCTTGTACTGCTGGTCTCAGTCGCTCGATTTCGATTTGGGCGTAGCCGGAGAAATCGCCGCTGATCAGGTAGTCATTATGGGTCAAAGTTGTGTTGTGACAGGCCGCGCCGAACAAAACGGCGCGCAACTCACCTTGCTGATCCTCAATACGCAGAACCGGAACGCTGCGGTCGGTGTGTCCGCGTGGATTGAACCCCAGGATCACGCCGCGGTCGGTGAATTCGCGACGATTCATTACAAACTCTGCAACACCTACACCGCGCGACAGGTTTGCGGGTTGTAGATTTCGCAAACTTTCTGCGACCAGATCGGCAAGTTGGTCCAGCAGCTTGCGCGTGTATCGCACCGTGGCAGCGCTCTGCTCCTGAGGATAATCCAACTCATCTGCGTCCAGGCTGAGAGCCGGCCCGGTGTGGACGTGCGATGAATTGACCAGGACTTGTTGCCGTGATAATCCGGTCTTCTCGCTGATCTTTTCGCTCAGCGGATCAACCAGCGTCGTACGCAGTCCGATCAGGTCGGTCGTCAGAATGACGCCGCGATGACCGTCGGCATCCTCAATCGCCAATGCCTTGGCAAACAGGTCGGAGGCGACACCCTGGGATGGTTTCTTACGACTGGCGTATCCCGCTAAACGAAGCGGCTGATCGGGAGTAATACAGACCGCAGCGAGCCCGACCTTCCAGTTTGGCTCGGCAGCCACCGATCGATTCACGCATTTGACGACCAACGCGCTGAACAGAATGCAGAGGATCGCGACGAAGCGGATGTTTGGAGAATGTGTGTTCATCTCGTTCAACGTAAAGTGCCAGAAGCAGCAAGACTTTGGCAAGATTTTAATTCGCTGAGCGAAAACAACTTTGCTCGAACAGCCTCGGGACCGGTCACACCGGAGGATTCCCCGCCACCGGCGATCGTGAGCTGATCCCGCTGCCGCCACCAACACGCGATTTCATGTGGCAAGGCATGCCAACAATCCGACTGCTGTGCCAGATGCTCGAGGTACTCGCGGTAAATGGTCAAGCGCTGAGGTGAATCCAGATAATCAGGATGCGTGATCAACATCGCCATGGCGGCAAGCTGACGCAAATATTTCAGCTTCTCGATCCAGATTCGCGGCGTTGTTTCGCCCAAAGTGACGAACAGGGTATGGTCCTGGGGAAGTGTGTACGGTAGCTCCACAAACTTACCGGCAATAAACGGCCAAACTCCGCCGACGCCGCCGGCCATTGGCTGAAATGGATCGCAGTCAAAGCATGACGAGTCGTAATCGATATTCAAAGCCTGCAGCCACTGTAAGTTGCGATGCACCATCGGGGCCCGAAAACCGGTGCTCCCAAACTCCGCAATCGCCCGGTTGATCGGGGCGGCGCGGCGGTTGAACGTCCGCTGCGATTCAAATAGGCGTCCGTCATGATTGTATCCATGGACACCAATTTCATGTCCGCGTTGCTTCAGATCCGCGAGCAATCCGAAATCGACTTTGTATTTGTAGGGAACGACATTCCAGGCCGAACGCAGACCGTACTGTTCCTCGATGGTTGCTACGTCATCAATCAGTTCCATGCCCGACTTGGTTTCGACATCGTGCGTTAAGACCGAGGCCATCTGGTATCCGTCCGGCCACGGATGGATTGCCAAGGGATCGCCTTGACGTTCGATAGAGGCTTGAAAGTCGTTGATGAACGCCGCTGGCAAGTACCATGAATCGGGTACATCGATGCCTTGATTGCGGCCGCGTTGCAGCAACTGTCGCAGCGGAATCGGGATCAATGGTCGCAGCCGATAGTACAACTTGAATTTGCTGGATAAGCGAGCCTGCTGGGCATCCCGCTGCAAATGGTCGCGCAATACCTCTCCCGGCAAACCGTCGAACGCAAAACGCGTTGACAACGGATTCTCAAGATCACCATTTTCCGATTTGGGCAGCATTCTGTTCTTGTCCCCGTGCGGGAGTATCTGAAGCTTAGCTAGCGCGGAAGCGGCTGACCGCGTTTTGTACGAATGGTTGCTTGGCCAACCAAAAACCTCCTCGGTTATATGCCGCGCGAAGCGCCTTGTTAGAAATATAGCAGTAGGCTTCCGGCATGATTTTGACCTGACCTCCAAATCTGACCTTGTAGGCGGTCGGTGAGTTGGCGAGTGACTCGGGTAGTGGTTCCTCTCGCCGCAGTGCGATTGCAGCCTCCAGGTCAATACCCTCCAAGTCGTAGTGAGTGTAGCCGTGAGATTTGGCCCACTGAATCGTTGCCCAATCCATGGCCTCGTTCGGACGCCTCTGCCTGAATTCGCCGGACCATCCGATCTGCTTGGCAACAAAGGTTGTACCGAAAGCGATACCAATCTGCGCGGAGACCGCGGTGCCCTCAAACTCGGCAAGAAACAGTTTGATATAGCCATGTGGGTTTAGCACGCGCCACATCTGGGTGAAATACTCCTCGGCAAAGGGCGAGAAGCCGCGTCGCTGTGCCGTGTTGGTCAGTAAACGATGAAACGTTGGTATGTCATCTTCGGTGCCCTCGCGAACCACAATTCCGCGGCGCTCGCCCTGGCGAACGCTGTTGCGCATTCCCTTCTTCATCCGCGCTAGAATGGTGTCAAGGTCGCTGGTAAGATTGATCAAGACGGTCGCCGTGGGCGCCGTTTCGATGGGGCTTGGTCGGAATCCCAAAGACCGCAAATTCAAACTAACTTGAGTTTGCTCATCGGGCGGTTGCACAAATAGGACCTGAACGCTTTCCGACGCCACAATTTCCAGCAGTTTGTGACTTAGCAAGTCGGAGATGCCGGGCACGTCGTCGCTGACGACGGGCCCCCTTGGTACGTAGCCGACCGTGCCGACAAACCGTGCCTTTCGAAGCAGAACCTGCGCTCCCCCAACAATTCGCTTCGCATCGGTAACGACAATCCGAATCACCCTCCATCCTTGCCAAGCCTTGATCGCAGCCCAGAGGCTCGTTTGGACATGGTGACCGTTCGGGCAGCTTTCCAGAAATGTGTCCCACTCCGGATCATCGAGTCGATGTGACACTTGCACGGCAAACGGCGAGGTCATGTCGCTGGGGTGTGGGTCGTCAAGCGGCGAGCGTATTTTTGACACCAGACTTGCTGTCGATTGATGATGGATAACAGTTCAAAGAAAAAACACGACGATACCAGCGATGATCACCTTGGGAGCCGCAGTGCGTCCGCGTCCTGCTGCTCGCTAATCTCGTCGCGATTGTCATCAGGTTCCGGTAAATACGATTGCTCTGCCCGTTGTAGTTCCGCAACGTCCTGGAGGCGAAAAACCTCTCGCACAGGGGCAATTTCACTTTCGACGGACTGCACCGATTGCTCAGAATGGATTTGAGCCGCCGTCGCTTGCATGGCCGTGATCGACGAACGCATCAAGTGATTGGCCCAAATGACAACACTCACTCCCGACTCAGCGAACGAGTCTGTGGGCGTGTTGCAGTATGTCGTTGGGACGATGACAACGGGGCAGTCTCCATGCCAGTGATTCATGAATTCGAATATTTGGTCCGGCGTGGATTTCTTGCTGTGAATCAGGATGGCGTCTGCTCCCGCCAAACTGTAGGCTTCCGCACGCCGGATCGCTTCTTCCATGTGCCGACCGGCAATCAGTGCTTCGACACGTGCCACAACGCAAAAGTCAGAATCGCGCTGCGTATCCTTGGCGGCCTTAATCTTACCGGCAAATTCTGCGATGTCGGCTAGGGGCTGCTGCTCCCCATTGATGAAAGAATTGGTTTTGGGAAACAGCTTATCTTCGATGCAAAGCCCAGCCACTTCGCGTTGTTCGAGTTTCCGCACCAGGCGCCGGACATTATTGAAGTTACCATAACCGGTATCAGCATCCAGCAGAATCGGAATGCTGGTAGCGTCGCTCATGAATTCAGCGACCTCCAAGACCTGCGTCCAGCTTGCCTCGTTACTGTCGCGTACACCCAAGGCGCTGGAGATGGACAATCCGCTTCCCCAGATCCCAGCGAATCCTGCCTCCTGGACGATTTTAGCGCTCAGTCCATTGTGGGCTTCCATCAAGAACTCGAGTCGATGTGAGTTGAGTAGCCGCTTTAGCTGCGTCGTTTTTTTAACCATCTGATTGGATTCCAGTTGTCAAAGTTTCGAAGTGTAGTTTCAGTGATTGCAAAGAGTCTTCCGACCGCTATGGAAGGGGATGCCCGCAAGGTTGGTACCTTGTTATTGCCTTGTTGAGACAATCGGCTGGTGTTCAAATGCTTGCACAGTTTCAATGATCCGCTGTCCGATTTCACGCTGTGTATCGACCGTCGTGGCACCGATGTGAGGCGTGAGGACGACATTGGGCAGCGAAGCCAGTGGTGAAATCTTGCCTTCGCCCTCCGCTTGATGCACGTCCAGTGCCGCCCCGGCTGGCTGACGTCCCTGCGACAAGGCTTCCAGCAAAGCACGTTCGTCCACGACTCCCCCGCGCGCCATGTTCACGAGGAAGCCGCCGGGTTTCATCGATGACAGAGCAGCGGCCCCGATCAGATTGCGAGTCGAATCGGTAAGCGGCACGTGAATCGAAACGAAATCCGCCGATGTCAATACTTCCTGCAGGTCTGCAAGTCGAATTCCGCGCTGTGAAAGTTGTTCCGCAATGGTTGGGGAAGGGTTCTCAACGCAACCGATGACCTCCATGCCCCAGGCGCGTCCCATCTCAGCGACGCAAGTACCAATATTTCCAACCCCAACCACTCCCAGAACCTTACCCCGCAGCAGATACCCCGTCGTTTCGCTTTTCGTCCAATGGCCGGCACGCAGCTGCCGGTCCGCGACCAGAATCTGGCGAGCTAACGCCAGCATCAAACCGAAAGTTAACTCGGCAACTGCTCGGGCACCCGGTTGTGGCACCCTGATCAATTGGATTCCGCGGTTTGCCGCATAATCGACGTCCAAGTTGTCCAGTCCTGAACCGGCGCGAATGAGCAACTGCAGGTTTGGCGCAGACTCCATCACAGCGGCCGTAATCTGCACACCGCTACGAAACACGAGGATATCACGATCTTTGACCACTCGCTTCAATTCATCCTCCGATGCATTGAAGGCGCAGGCAACGTCGTGGTGATGCCGCAGCTCTTCAATCGCGTCCGGACAGACAGAACTAGCAATCAGGATTTTCATAGACTTCAACTTCTTGATCATGATGACATCGACACAGGGTCGTTAATAAATGCCCCGCTTTCTCAGCGCAAGCCCTAGGCGATGATAGAGCGTTCGTGCTGTGGACACTAACGCACGCGGCACCTTTGCCAGGCCATCTGGCTGATAGCTTGGTGTTGGCTGCGATCCCGGCACGTCGACGACTTCGGCCTCGAAGAGTTCTGCCAGCTGGCCAACAAATGAACGAAAAAGATCTCTTGTCGGATGGGAATACCCCGGCGAGTAACAAACGTAGACGTGCTCAGGACGATGGCTGAAATCCTTGCCAAAGAATTCGTCCAGCCGTTGCTGGATCGAGTCAACGGGGTACTCCTGGCTGGCAAAGAAATCCCAGTCGATGTCCAGCAATTCTCCGGGCTGCAAGCCCGTCCATCGCGACTGCGGAAGTACTTCGTATTGTAGTGGTACACCTTGATCTTTACGAACAAAAAGCATCAAGCGATGGCCCAGCGCCGTAAGATCCGTCCGGTACTTTACCGTCTTTAAGTCGTATTCTCGGCCACCCGGTTGATCATGAACCCAGCGAACGCCAGTGATGATCCCCGACAGCACCGCATGCGTCAGGAAATTACCTTCGTCAAGATTGGGAAACCGGTCCCAGATGTGAAATGCGTGCTGGGCTTCGCGGTCAATCAACAGCCCGCGGAGATCACAATGAAAGTCCAAGTGCAACACTTTTCTTGACGTCAATCGCTGCTCTTGCCAGAGCTTGAAGACCTGATCGTGATACTCGACGACAAATACTTTACACATCCGCAGCCGGTTAACTTATCCCGTTCGAAGTGAGGGGCGAACCTGCTGGGTGCAGGCTGTGGTCAAGTGTTCGCTGCCGGGGGCGTCAGACCGCGCGCTTCGCGATGGTGTTGCATGATGATGTCCGTGACGACGGCCACCACCTGATCCAAAGGCTGAGTGGCATCGACGCGGATGAAATGCTTAGCGTATTGGCGATTCGCTAACAGAGCCTCACGGTCCCGTTGCAGATAATCCTCGGGAACTTCCTGCTTCCGCGCGTACAGTACTTCCGGCGGGGCATCCAGAAAAATGACTAGCGAAGGCTTCGGGTAAACGCGTCGCAAAAACCATTGGTGGATTCGATCCGTCAGGCGACGATCGGCCGCGGAGGAAGGCGGCGCGCAAATATCGAACAGGAAATGCCGGTCATAGAGCACGACATAGCCGCGGATCGAGTACGTCCAGGAAACCAGCTGACGAAAGGATTCCTCGGCGATCCGACTGAGCAGCCGTGCTGTAGCACCAAGTTTGCCGCGACGGTCGACGCGGTGTTTGACATCGTGCAGTGTCACATTCTCGGGGACGACCTGTCCCTCACGTTTGAGCGAACGTTTATAGCGGCGGACTTTCAAATGATGTGCCAGACGCGACGTGGGTAAGGCAATGTTGCTCGATTCGATGCTCACGCCCATGTACAAGTATTTGATGGGAACGGGGAGTGACTCGACCAATTGCTTGGCAATCGATGTTTTTCCCGAGCCGTCGGGTCCAATCAGGGCAACTGTCAACAACTCGGTTCCCCTCATTGCCTGAGCTCAGAATTGGCGGCAAGCTTTCTGCAGAAGAACACATTCTCGTCGTCCAGCAGGCCGTATTTGTCTCGCGCCCGCTGATCGATGTCTTGGGCAAGATCCAAGTCAACTTGAAAGCCAGATGCAGTCAAACGGTCCATCAAATCGTATCCATACCATCGCACGTGCTGTTCTTCACCGAAAACACGTTGGCGGTCTTCCGGAGTAACGATCGTTGGGTCTTCCAGCGTCTTTTGGTCGAGTTGAATTGGTACGGAAATAAGAGCCCAGCCACCCGGTTTCAGCACTCGAAACAGTTCACGCATGGCCTGTCGATCATCTTCGATATGTTCCAGGGTATGAATGCAGATGATGGCATCGAAAGAGTCCGATGCGAATGGGATCGCTACCAGATCCACCTTCATGCTGATGTTGGGGCGGCTGTCGTAGCCGATGCCCACATAGTCCAGGTTGGGCATGTTGACGAAGCGTCGGGAGAGTGCATATTTCGGTGATACGTGCAGCACCCGCAGTTTGTCCGTGAACAAATTCGTTTTTTCCGCCAGATACAACCAGTCGCGACGATGACGTGCCTTTGAGTTGCAACGCGGACAATAGCCGTGGTATCGAGTCTTCAACGATTTCCCACCGTGCGTGAATGCCCGTAACCTCCAGCCACAGCATGGGCAGGTGTACTTGGTGCCAACAAATGGAAGCGCACGCAGTGCAAGCAACGTCTCGATCCACCAACGATGCATCGAGTTACCCGCGAAACGAAAAAAGAAATTGATCAAGCGACTTCGACTAATTCACTGTTGTGAGCTATCGACTGATCCCCGCGGATTACGCTTCTTACGACGCGTTGGCGACAAGACCGAGCGAAATGCATGCAACCAGTCTCGCACGAAGGGCATGGGATCGCGCCAGCAGCCCAACGCGTATGCTTTTCTTCCGCGGACGGATCGCCACCATTGAGCTAATGTTAATTCGCCGCGCTTCCAATACTGAAACGCCGACTGCAAGTCTTTGCGGACGTGAATCCATTTGACGCCTTCGTACTTTTGCACGCGACCCGGCGGCAACGGCAAGCCGACGGTGTCGCAATACATCGTGTACAACAGTTCCACGCCGCCGGCCTCGGCGATGGCGGAGCGTCCGGTTGGTCGGCCGATGTTGGGTTCGACAATGAAATATTCGCCGATGCTGCGGTCGAATTTCATTTCCAGATAGCCCAGCCCGCGAAAGCCTACGGCTTTGAACAGACGCAGCGCCGTTTCCAGAACGACGTCGTTCTGACACTCTTCCCCAAGGCTACTAATACCGGTTTCGGGAGGCCATTGCCGGATCTTACGTGCCGTGAATGTCACCAGCGGTTCCGAATGGGCATCAAAGTAGCAATTGCAAGAGTATAAGTCGGAATCACGTCCGACAATCCATTCCTGGACAATGAAACAATCTGTCCAGCACTGGTATTCCCGGTATAAGGCCGCCAACTCTTCAGCATCGTAGACCTTAAAAGCCTTGTGTATCGTTTTGTGTTCCCACCGCCGCGCGGCACTGTCACGCGGCTTCATCACACAGGGATACCGTAATGCTTCCGCGGCCTCAGCCAGTGTCGCTTCGTCCCGGATGAAGAACGTGCGTGGTATCGGCAAGTCGTTTTCAGTGGCGTATTCGTAAAAGCTGACCTTGTCCATCAACATTTCGACGACATCGGCCGGCGGCAGTTGTACGTGATACCACTTTTCCAGACGCTCACGGTGCCGGGAAACCAAGAGCACATTTGTGTCCTCACAGGGATACAGAACGGCTCGCTGCTGAAGTTGCGTTCCCAGCTCTTCAAGCGCTGAAATCAATTCTTCTTCCGCAGTCGGACTGATAACGATTTGTTGACAGACATTTGTGCTGCAACAAGGGTGCCGACGATCGGCGGCAATCCCGATCACAGGGACTTTGTGGGCAGCCAAAATACGCGCGGCCTGCAACCCTTGCATGCTGTCAAGTCCGATCACAACTGCGGACGGCATGCCCAAGCTCTTTCTATTTTGCGCTGTTTGCTCGGGAGTCTCAAGCAGACTCGTATTCATTGTGATCGTTCCCAGGGAGTGATATGGCTTGGGTCAAAACGCCGTAAGTCTCAATAACCGGGTGCGAACGCACTGCGGCTGATAGGAGTTGCGCTGTGCAGCTACGACATCGGTGAATTTACGGTGGGAAAGCTTCTTTTTGCGCATACTTCGTCCCCGTGGGTGACAGTTGATTCAAATTGAAAATGGACAACTTCAGCACGCAGGCACTGCATCGCTGAAACCGCTTTCAATACTGAATACCGCCACCCAGTAGCTTCCTGTCCCGCGTCGGTTTGTGATCTTGATGTCGCGATCCGAATCCGTTGTGAAAATAGTTGGCATGCTCGGTGAGAGCGGTCTGCATGAGACCTGCAACCTTTTCAAGTAGCCGTATCAAATCGCTCAAACACTCCGAGAAACAAGAATATCTATGGGGTTATTGAAAATGTGGACGTGATTTTGGAGCTGGGTTATCTGGTCAGCGCCGCCCGTTCTTCTTCGGCCGTGTTGTCTGCCGATGCACTTACATCCAGATCCATCAACCCTTGGCTGATGGCCTTTGTCATTTCGCTTGCCAACTGTTGAACATAGGGTTCCATCAGCATTCCGGCTGGATAGACTCGCAGGGTCCGTACATCCACGCCACCTTGGGCGATGTCTTCCCAACCGGTTTGACCGGTTTGCAACATGAAGTAGTTCTTGATTGGGCAGAACTGAGTGATCCGACCGGGATAGGACGTGGGCACGTAACGTGCCGCAATGTCTTCGTTATTCTTCCAAAGTGCAGCCAACGATCCGTCAATCGATGAAGCGTCGTTGGTTCGCCGCGCCGTCGGCATGATCGTGTCGTACCAAACGCTTTTTCGCCGCCGCAACTCGCTGAACTTCCCCGACAGGAAGCGGCGTTTTTCTCGGGAAGGCAATTGCCAGAGATTCCGCCAATGGAAATCGAGTTTTTGCAATTGGTAATAACAGCGACCCAGCCGGGAAACAGGCGGTAGTTTGGCCCAGTTGTGGCAATCCAACAGAGCAACGAGTGCGACTTCTTCGTCTTGCTCGTATAGCTGCCTGGCGATTTCCAGCGCGACGGTTCCGCCCATGCAATAGCCACCCAGCATGTAGGGGCCATGCGGCTGAAATTCGCGAATTTCATTCAGGTAAGCCTCCGCCATCTGCTCGACGCTGCGATGAAGGGGCTGTTTGCCATCCAAGCCTTGACACTGCAAACCGTAGACGGGCTGGTCATCGCCAAGGTGCCGCGCCAAGTCGTCGTAAACCAAGACGTTGCCGCCGGCAGCATGAATCAGAAATAGCGGTTTCTTGGACCCACCGGGACGGATCGGAACCAGGCAATTCCAGTTCGGAGTCCAATGCTCCGAACGAATCAAATCTGCCAATTCGGCAATCGTTCTGGCTTGCAACAAGGTCGCGAATGGTAGCCGTTTTCCATAAGTCTTTTCGACTTGCAGCACAAACTGAACCGCCAGCAGAGAGTGCCCACCCAGGTCAAAGAAATCATCGTGGATGCCGACGGGCTTGACTTGCAGCAGTGATTCCCAAATTTGACTTAACTGCAGTTCAATGGCATCGCGGGGTCTGCTTTCATTTTTCTGACGGGCTTCGATGCGTGAAGCTTCGCTGATGGAACCGGGGGCTGTGCCCAGGATCAGCGCAGCATCGGTGTGGTCCCGCGAAGGGCCGATTGGCAGCCCGCGCACATGGCAAAATTGAGCGTCCCGCAAGGCCTGTTCCCAACTGCCGACATCAATCAAGACGCTTTGTTTCCGATAATCATCAGCGAAGCACCACCAGCCTTCGGTGACACCCCAGATCAAATCATCCCAGCGTCGCGACTTGACATATTCGATCAGTCCCAGAAAACCACCCGCTGCCAGCAGCGTTGCCAGGTTGCCAAGAGATTCATTTAAATCGGCTGTCGCGTGGACCACGTTCAGGCCCAGGATGATGTCAAAAGACTCAAGCTGGAAACCTTGCTCTGCGGGGGCCTTGGTGATGTCCAGGACTTGAAACTCGATGGAATCGAGTCCGCGTTGTTGGGCCTCGCGTCGAGCGGCGTCGACGATGGAGGGGCCGACGTCCGTGAACGTGTAATGGACGTCCAGGTCCTTCAGTGCCGTGGCCAGTTCCCAAGTCAACTGTCCACCGCCGCCGCCAACTTCCAGGATACGGAGCGAACGTTGCCGGGCCAGATCGACAACCAGTTGCCGAGCTAACGTTCGATAGACAGCGAGATTCTTATGTTCAGCTGTCTCTTGTCGCAGGGTACGTTCCAGGAAGTCTCGCTTGCCGTCGACGAACAGCACGCTGACTCCGGGAATCTCTCCGGACAGAACCTCACGATACTGCTGCGAGCAATGATCGAGCATCGTTAGTGTTCCCTCAAAGCCGGGGCACGCGGCTCTGACTCGCTGTTCCAGTGGGCCGGTATCGGAGAGTGCGATTGGATCCTCGAGCACCCGAAATTGATCGTCGTTTCGCTCAATCACACCATCTTGCTCAAGCATATCCAGCATCGCCAAATGAAACTTCTGAAAGGCAGGCAACACCTTGAGCGCAATTCGTTGATCTTCTATTGCACGGACAGCTCCGTTACGGAATTCAGGATCGGCCGCGACCAGATAGCGACAGATATGGGCTCGGCACAACTGATTCAGCGAGTTTTCAAGGTCAGGAACTTCGCCGACGCGAACGATCTTGCTATCCCGTTCCAACTCGTCGGCCTGTCGCGAAAGACCGGATACGATCGATTCCAGATCCTCCAGCAGCAACTGCACGCGCGGCGAATTGTTGTTGATCGTGTTCGGGGCAGGCAGTGCTTTGCGATCGACCTTGCGGTTGGGGGTCAGCGGCATCCGCTCTAATCGAACGAAGACCCGCGGCACCATGTAGTCTGGTAAACCGCTCCGCAAGTGGGTCTGCAAGAGATCGGTGTCGAAGGTCGTTTGGCCATTACTGGTCGTGTAATAAGCCACCAGGCGCTGGTCGCCCGGCGCGGGTTCGTAGACCGTCACGGCCGCCTGCTCCAGGTTAGCAACCTCGGCCAAGCGAGCTTCGATTTCGCCCAATTCGATGCGATAGCCGCGAATCTTGACCTGATGGTCAGTGCGACCGAGGCATTCAATGCGGCCATCGGACAGGTATCGCGCCAAGTCTCCCGTCTCGTAAATGCGGGCATCTTCTTGCGGCTGAAACGGGTGTCGAATGAAACGTTCGCTGGTCAGCTCCGGGCGATTCAGATAACCGCGTGAAAGGCCGTCACCTCCGATGTACAGTTTGCCGGCGACTCCGACTGGTACTGGCTGGAGCTGATCGTCCAGGATGTACATTTCCGTGTTGTCGATGGGTCGTCCAATCGAGATCACCTCGGTCGATGATGTGATCTGCTGGACGCTCGACCAGACTGTCGTTTCGGTTGGTCCGTACATGTTCCACAGCTGTCCGCAACGTTCCAGCAGGGGGTCGATCAGATCGCGCGGCAAAGCTTCTCCGCCACACAGGACTTTCAGCTTTTCGCTCCCTTGCCAGCCCGCTTCGATCAACATTCGCCAAGTCGCCGGGGTCGCCTGCATGATCGTCGCGCCGGATCTATCGACGACTTCACTCAGCTTCAATGCATCGGCTGCTACTTCACTGTCGACGATCTGGACGGTCCCACCACAGATCAGCGGCAAGAACAGTTCAAGCCCGGCAATGTCAAACGATAGCGTGGTGACGGCCAGCAACCGGTCGTCGGCAACCATTCCCGGTTTGCGCTGCATCGATTTGAGAAAGTTGGCAAACGCCCGGTGCGTGATCTGAACGCCTTTCGGTTTACCGGTCGACCCCGAGGTGTAGATCACGTAGGCCAAAGCGTCCGATTGGATAGCGAAGTCGGGATTATCCGAGGACTCGGGTGTGGTTGATTCCGCCAGCAGATCGTCGACCAGGACCACGCCGGCAGGACGTTGAATGTCGTCGTCCGACAGTTTTTGCTCTGTCAACAACAGCGAAAGCTGGCTGTCGTCGATCATGAAGTTGAGCCGCTGCTTGGGGAATGCCGGATCGAGCGGTACGTAGGCAGCGCCGGCTTTCAGGATTCCCAGGATACCGATCACCATATCCGCCGAACGGCTCAGATACACACCGATCAGCGATTCCGGCCCGGCGCCGAGTTGGCGAAAACGATGGGCCAGTCGGTTCGCTTGCTCATTGAGCTCGCCGTAGGTCAACGTTGTGGAAGAATCTTCGATCGCAATGCGGTCGGGGGTCTGGGCCGCCGTGGCTTCGACGAATTTATGGACGCAACCATCCTGTCCCAGATCGCAGAAGGTATTGTTCCAGTCCTCAATCAGCAACTTCCGCTCGCCGCTCGGGACCACTCCTAATTCCGCGATTTGTTGATCAGGATCGCTGACGATCGACCACAGCAGCGATTCGTAGTTTGCCATCCAGCGAGCGGCTGTGGTCTCATCGTACAGGTCGCGATTGAACGAGAAAACGAAATCAAGCTGGTTGTCTGTTTCGACAAAATTGAAGGCTAACTCATGCAGGTGAAACGCGCGACGGCAGCAAGAGACTTTCAGGTCCATGTCGGCAAAGCGAACAACCGGGGTCAGACGCTCCACGTTGAAGTGGACAGACAACAACAAGTTCCGGCTTGGATGTCGCGGCAAGTCCAGTTTCTCGAATAACGACCCCAACGTGTAATTGCTGTGATCAAGCATGTCCAGGATGCGACTCTGGCAAGACTTTAAGTGCTCCGAGAACGTCATGTCGCCAGAAACAAAGCAGCGCATCGGATGCATGTTGACGCAGTGACCGACCAGTTCATCGTGCCCCACAACCGTTTGTCCCGCCATGGGAACACCGAGCACCAGATCGTTCTGACCGGAAAGGCGATGCAGCAACACATTCATTGCCGCATACAGTGTCGAAAACAGACTGACACCACTTTGGACCGAAAGGCGTTTTAACTCCTGAGTCAGCGATGTGTCTAAGCAGCGATTCAGTTCGCCGCAATCGAAAGTCTTCGTGGCCGGACGCGGGCGGTCGCTGGGTATCTCCAAAAACGGCGGTGTCGCGGCAAACTGATCAAGGTAGTACTTCTCTGCATCCGCGAATCCCGGTTCTGACTTCTGCGATCGCTGCCATGTTGTGTACTCGCTGTATTGCATCACCGGGCCGAACTGAGGTTCCAATCCCTGTGAAATCGACGCGTATGCCAAACTCAAATCTTGGGTCAACGTGCCGATGGAAAAGCCATCACAGACCAGATGATGGAATGTGAAAAACAAATACCATTCGGCGTTTGCGCATTTGATAAGTTGAGCGCGGAGCAACGGACGATCGACCAAATCAAATGGAGTTGACGATTCCGCTTTGCAAAGTTCCTGAAGGCGATCCTGTTGACGGTCCTGATCCAAATCAGACAGGTCAACCAGCGGCACTTCAATTTCCAAGTGCTCGGCAAATGTCATCTGAGACCCATCGCGACTGAAGGAAAGACGCAAGGCGTCATGTCGACCAATCACCTGCTGGATCGCTTCCCGCAGAAAGTCCGGTTTGAGTTCGCCGGTAAATTGGAATCGGAAGGCTTGATTGAATGCGCACGAGGCTTCGTCCCCCAATTGTGAAGCGATCCAAATCTCCTTTTGCGCTTCGGTGGGCGGCATCGTCAACGGAGCGAGTGAAGCTTGGCTGGCAGCTGACTTGTCAGGTGATTTGGTGTTTGCCGACATTGTCGTGATCGCCGGCGGCGGTGTGGTTTCGACGACAGTGGGGGTTGCGGTTGTGTCGGCAAACTCGGGAACGGTGATAGCGTCCTGCTCGGACAGCAACCCACCGTGTTGCATGTCGCCGACGGCCGCTTTTACCGCGTCAATGATGAAGCCAATGTCAGCATCGCTGTGTGCGGTGGACAAGAAGCACGGGTAATCCTCATAGATATGAATTCCCTTTTCACGCAGTAGCGGAAAGAACAGTCCGGAGAACTCAAAGGCCTCGTGACAGCGAACCATGAACAACGAACTGAAATGTTCGATCTGAGCCGGCACGCCTGCCTGTTGGAAAAACGAGTTCAATTCCGCGGCAAAGCGAGTCGTCTTCTGATTGAGAAGACGCTGCAATTCGGGGCCTTGCTGCTGCAGGTGTTGAAGTGCGGCGTGCGTCGAGGCCACGGATAGCGGGTGACGCACATGCGTGCCGCCCAAGAACGTGACGCTCGACTCGGGAAACGAATCGTCGCCAAAATTCCACATGCCGCCGTCGAACACATCCAAAAACTCGCGGCGACCGCCCAGAACCGAGATTGGCATCCCGCCACCAACAGCTTTCCCGTACGTCGCCATGTCAGCTTGCACACCAAAATGAGCCTGTGCCCCACCCGGATGCGATCGAAACCCCGTGATCACCTCGTCAAAGATCAAGGCCACATCACATTCAGCGGTCACGTCCCTCAGGGCGTGTAAGAATTCACGCGGCTGCAGCATCGGATTGCGGCTTTGTACCGGTTCGACCAAAACCGCCGCCAACTCGTCGGCGAACTGACGAATCACATCAAGCGATTCAAAGTCGCCGTAGTCCAGCACGATCACGTCTTCGACCATGTGCGTTGGAATGCCGGGGATTTGTGGCAGCGAATGTCGTTTGCCCTGGATAACGGTTGGTCTGACAACGACACAATCGACACGACCGTGGTAGGCGCCGGAGAACAATGCGATACGATCGCGACCCGTGACGGTCCGCGCAGCACGCAGTGCTCCCAAGACGGCTTCACTGCCGCTCAGCGAGTAAGTCATTCGGTCGGCGCCCGTTAATTCGCAAAACAGATCGGCAACTTTACCAGCCAGAGGCGTCTGCGGACCAAGCTCCATCCCTTGTTGAAGTTGCTCCTGAATTGCCTCGGTGATGAACGGCGGCGAATGACCGAACAGATGTGCGCCGAAGCCCATGACGACGTCGACGTATTCGTTTCCGTCAATGTCCCAAATCCGAGAGCCCCGGGAACGCTGGGCCACGATCGGGTACACCAGTTCTTTCCATTGCGGACGGAAGCCGGACACGGTGCGCGCATCCGCAAGATGCTGTCGGTGCGCCTGCGCGTGTTGTTTTGAGCCTCGCGTCTTGCCGTTGTATCGCTCGATGAATTGCTCGAGCAAGCCGCGCTGCTGCGGCGATAGTTCCGTGCTCGGACCCTTCTTCAGTGGCCGGAAAGGACCAAAGCCGCCGAATTTCTGCTCGCTGTTCTTGGGCGCATCGGGAAGCCGGGAAGGATCGATACGGCGCGAAGTGGGCGCCGGGACCGCTGACTCGGCTTGGCTTGTCGATGGCGGTTGGATCGAGGTTAGACGCTGAGCAATATCACCGGCTGCCGCGGGGTCCGCAGAGGAACGCAGCACATCCAATTGCTGACGCATGATCTCAAATTGCTGTTGGAAAACTTGCTGGACCAGGTTCGAGTTGGCCGGATTCACCATCGCCGCAGCCGGTGACGTGGGAATCGCCAGCTCACCAACTTCCACCGCTTGCTGCGGCTGAACGTTTGCGGCCGGCGGCGACGCGAACGCTTGGGGTGGCAATTCTTGATCGATGTAATCGGCCAATGCATCCAATGTCGGCGCTTCTTCGAACAGCTGTCGAAAGGTAATCTTGACTTTGAACTTCTTTTGAAAGGCGACGTTGGCCCGAGTGAGAAACAAAGAGTCGAATCCCATTTCCAGAAACGTCGATTTGGGATCGATCTCCGCCATGTCGATTCCGCTCAACTGCTGAAGGATGCTCTTCAGTTCGCTTAACACGGTTTGCTTGCGGTCGAGCAGGGCAGGGGAGGGCAGGGGAGCGGATGGATGCGATTGTGATCCGTCAACACTAAGCTGTGACTGTTCATTTTGGTTCACCTCAGCACTGGGACCGGCGGCCGGCGCGACTGGCTCAGGTTGGAACGCGCCGGGCGGCAATTCTCGATCGATGTAGGCTGCCAACGCGTCCAACGTCGGAGCTTCCTCGAACAGCTGCCGGAAGGTGATCTTGACTTTGAACTTCTTTTGAAAAGCGACGTTGGCTCGTGTAAGAAATAAAGAATCGAATCCCATTTCCAGGAAACTTGCCGACGGCTGAATTGCTGCCGCGTCGATCCCACTCAGCTCGCACAGAATCTTAGTCAGCTCCTGGAGCACCGCAGCTTTGCGATCAACGGTCACGCTTACCGGCGGTGCCGGCGCCGGTACATTGCTGCCCTGGTGATCAATCGCGGTCAAGTTTGGTGCTTGATTGATCGGCGGCTGGCTGCTCAACCAGTATCTTTTTTGTTCAAACGGATAGCTTGGCAAGCTGACTCGCAAACGCCGCTGGTCTTGGTAGAACTTCGACCAGTCGACTTCGATTCCAGCTGCCCACAGCTCGCCCAGTGCCGCCAATATGCAGGACAGATCGTGCTGTGTCTGCTGAACGTGTTTCAGGGAAGCCACGATTGCCGCAGATTCGCCATTTGCAGTTCGGTGTTGCTTGGCCAAGCTGTACAGCGTTTTGTTGGGGCCGACCTCCAAGAGGATGCGATTTGGTTCGCTTTGCAGTTCCACAATCCCGCGGCTGAACCGAACGGGATCGCGCAATTGTTTCGCCCAATAGGCGGGATCCTGCGCCTGGGCGTCACTAATCCAGTTGCCCGTCACGCCTGAGATGAAGGGAATCGTCGGGGCGCTGAGTCGCACGTTGCGCAACTCCGCCAGCAACTGTTCCACGACGGGTTCCATCATGGGCGAATGAAACGCGTGTGAAGTGTGCAGGACGCGAGAGTGAACGCCTTCGTCAGAAAGCTGCTTGCTGAGCGCATCGATTTCTGCGGTGGGTCCGGAGACGACGGATAGCTCAGGAGCATTGCTGGCCGCCAACGCGAGTTCGCCAATTAACAGGCGTTGCACCTGTTGTTCAGGCAGAGAAACTGCCAGCATGCTGCCCGCAGGTTGTTCCTGCATCAGCCGACCACGAATCGCCACGATCTTCAGCGCATCGCTGACCGAGAAGACGCCGGCCAGGGCAGCAGCGACGTATTCGCCGATACTGTGCCCGATCATGGCCGCTGGCTGGATGCCCCACGATTGCCACAGCCGGGCCAACGCATATTCCACCACAAACAACGCTGGTTGCGTGTAGCGCGTCTCGGTCAGCAACTCTCTGGCGCGCTCTTGCTGGGACGGTTCGGGGTAAAGCAGATCGCGGAGGTCTGTTGCCAGCAGCGGTTTCAGCTGTTCGCAGCATGCATCAACTTCATGCTTGAAGACTTTTTCATGCTCGTACAGCTCTCGCCCCATGTTGACATGTTGTGCGCCCTGGCCGGGGAACATGAATGCGATGGTGGCGGCAGCAACACTGGGCGGCGGATCGGGCTGCTTGCCGTCGTCAGATTCAAGCTTGGTAATGGCGTCGTTAATATCCTGGCAGATCCAGCTGCGACGATAGGTCATGCTGCCACGACCCCGTTGCAAAGTGTAGGCAACGTCGGCCAGGTTCAAGTCAGGATTGGTTTTCAGATGTTCCGCCAGTTCCGCAGTGGCGCGGGCGAGAGCGTTGCCGGATTTGGCAGACAAAGTCAGTAGATGAAACGGTCGCGATGGCCCCGAAGATTCGACGTCGGGTGCTTCTTGGACAATGGCGTGAAAGTTCGTGCCTCCCAAGCCAAAGGAACTGATACCTGCCCGCCGCGGATATCCGGCGGTCTCCCAAGCTCGCAGCTTGTCGTTCACGTAGAAAGGACTGTTGGCAAAATCGATTTGCGGATTCGGTTGTTTGAAATTCAGGCTGGCGGGGATTTGTTTATGTTTCAGCGCCAGCGCCGTTTTGATCAGACCGGCCACACCTGCTCCGGCGTCCAGGTGACCGATATTGGTTTTCAAGGCGCCGATCGCGCAGTAGCCGCTGTCCTCTGTGCTTTCGCGGAACGCTTTGGTGAGGGCTGCGATTTCAATTGGATCGCCCAGTGTTGTGCCCGTACCGTGTGCTTCGACGTAGGAAATGGAGGAAGCCTCGACATCGGCAACGGCGAGTGCATCGGCAATCACAGCCGCTTGGCCGTCCACGCTGGGCGCGGTGAAACCGATCTTGCGAGAACCGTCATTGTTGATGGCGGTACCGAGGATCACACATTCGATGTGGTCGCCGTCACGGATTGCATCGGGCAGTCGCTTCAGCACAACAACGCCTACTCCGCTGCCGTAAACACAACCTTTCGCATCGGCATCAAACGCGCGACAGTACCCATCGGGCGACGGAATGCCGCCGTCCATATAGACGTAACCGGCGTGCAGCGGCACACGCACGCGCGCCCCGCCAGCCAATGCCATGTCACTCTCGCCGCTGAGCAGACTTTGGCAAGCCAGGTGGACGGCAACCCCCGAAGTTGAACAGGCTGACTGAACATTGATGCTGGGGCCGCTGAGATTTAGCTTGTAGGACACGCGCGTTGCTGGAAAATCTTTCTCGCTGCCCAGCATCGCGTCGTACAGGGCGCCTTGTTGCATTAAACCCTGATAGACGTGCGCGTTGTGAAGTAAATACGTGTTACGAGCGACGCCGCCGAAGACACCGACAGTTCCCGGGCAGTTCTCCGGGTCGTAGCCGGCATCTTGGATCGCGGCGTAGGCGGATTGCAGAAACAGCCGATGTTGCGGATCCATCAACTCCGCCTCGCGCGGCGTGTACCCGAAAAAGGCTGCATCAAAGCAGTCCGCGTCCGCTAACGGTCCGCCCCGATTGACGTAATCAGGATCATTTAACTGCCGGTCATCCACGCCGGACGCCCGCAATTCATCGGGCGTAAACGGACGAACCGACTCAACGCCGTTGCGCAGGTTTCGCCAGAATTCGTTGATATTGTGCGCACCGGGAAATCGTCCCGCCATGCCGATGACGGCGATGGCGTCTTGCAAGTCTTGCTGTTGGAGATTCACCTGATCCATCGTTTTCCGTTCAATCAATTCTTGGTTCGTCTTCGCCGTGCTCTTTGTTGTTTTTGTTGCTCCTTGCGGTTTCTCGCCATCGATTGTCTATCCGCCCACCGTTGGTTGTTGGCATCGCTTGTGACTGGTGGTTGGTAGCCAAACTCCACTGCCAATTCCCAGGTGATATCCCCTAACAGGTCAGCCTGCGAACCGTGTTTCCAGCGATCGGCCCGTTCCGGGTCAATGCGTCCGTGACGCAGGAAGTTGACATCACCCATTGGCGTGGATTCGGAATGGATTCCATCCACCATCTTTTGCTCGCGATTCTCATACGGGGTCAACAGATCAGCGTGGAAAGGAAGTCCCAGTCCCTGGCAGAGCATTTGCATGCTCGCTGCCGGCTGTTCCAACAAGTCCTCAAAGCGGAGCCGCACTTGCCGGGATTTGGGAACGCCGTTTAGAAACTCGACAATATTCTGGTGGCTGAGCGTCCACACCAATTCGGCCAGTTCGCGGCTGTCAAAGTCGTGGTCTTTCAAGTACAGCACCTGCTCCATGTGCAGTTCTTGGAAAGATTGGACCATGGCGCAGGGGTGGCGTACGAGGTGAATGTACAGCGGATCGCGAAAATCCTGTTCCGCCTTTGCCAAGACGGCGGGGTCGAGCGCGTATGAGGGAGTCTTATCAAGCAGAATGCGATCGCCAATGGACTCCTGCAAGATGCGATAGAAGTCCTTGGTGGTGTAGTCCTCCCGCTCGTACTTTTGCATGATCTGTTTCGCTTGCTGCGCATCGCAATGTTGCAAATCCATGATCGTGCGAAGTGTTCCCTCGGCCCATGCGCTGAACTTGTCCGTAAAAGCACTGGCACGTTCCGAGAGCGTATGGAAACACAGCAGTTGTAATTCCGGGGCGGCGAACAGTCGGGGATGCCCGGCTAACATCACGCGTAACAGCGTCGTTCCCGACCTGGGCGGCGCCAGGATAAACATTGCCGGCGGGTTTTTCTCTGCAGCGCTGCGTTGACCCGGCATGGCTGCCAGTGGCGGGACAGAATCGCGCATTCGCTGCAGCATCGCGGCATCGACACGGCGAACAGCTTGCCCGCCGCCGCGTCTGGATGCTGCCGAACCGTCGTCGTGCCCAAGCCAGTTGGCGACGGCCGCACCATAATCGCGATTCAGAAATGCCGCGTAGTCGGCCACGGTTGGATTCTCGAAGATCGTGACCACGTAAATGAATTCATCGAGCGATGATTGCAACTCATTGATAAACATTGCCGCCTGAATGGAGTCACCGCCAAGTTCAAAGAAACGGTCGTGAACACCGATCTGATCGACCTTCAAGATTCGACACCAGATGTCTGCCAACCGGCGTTCTAACTCAGACCGAGCTGGGACCAACTGCTGGTCCAGTTTCGGTCTCGATCGCGGCGGTTCGGGAAGTGCCTTTCGATCCAGCTTGCCATTGGGAGAAAGCGGCAATTCGTCCACAAACATGAACAAGGCCGGTGTCATGTACTCCGGTAGTTTTTTTTGCAGGAATTCGCGAACCTCGTCAATCAATGTAGCAGGTTTGCTCCAATAACGACGCGGCTGCTCAAAATCGGCGGCGGCAACATGATCACGTGCGGCTGAAGCTTCAGTGCTGACTCCGTAAACCATGAACAAACCGGCGTCCTGGACCAGCGACACAGGCTCAGCGACGAAATCGTAGCCTCGCTCGGTAAGCAGCGTGGTCACTTGATTGAGCCGACCGTCGATGTCGTGCACTTCAATGACGATTTGTCGAATCTTTTTCCAATCGTCGGGTTCAATGCCTGCGAGGACTTCGTGTTCGCTCTTTTCGACATCGATTTTCAGCAAATCGATGCGCTCGATCCCTTGCTCACGGACAACTTGTGACAGTGTCTTTAACTGGCAGGAAAATGTCTCCGTACTCAGCCGTTGCCGTACCAAATCATTGATCACGTCGTCTGACAGCTCGGCTTCCTTGCGATCAGCCAACTGCTCGTTGACGAGATAAGACTTGACGACTTGATGTTCCTCGGCAGAGTTGGCGAAACGACCGGAGATGATGGTGGCGTGGGGATAATAGGTGAATTCGGTCGTCTTCGGCTCACTACCAAGTCCGATCGGCAGCGCTTTGATATTCAGGTCGTATAACTCGGCATTGGTTTTCAACGCTTCATAGATCGGCGGCAGGGGCTCAAATGCGTAAACGGAGACATCCGCCGCCGCAGCGGCAGCCAGCAGCGAGAACATCCCAATATTTGCGCCGACGTCGAACACGCAATCACCCGGATTGATCGTGATCCCATGTTTCGTGTAGCCGGGCTGATCAAAGATCTCGCGATAACAGAAATCCGTCTCTGCTTTGTTGATCTGGCGTACGATCAAACCGTTGGGTAACTCGTAAGGTGTCCAGGCTGCCGCGGCGCCCTGTCGTTCCAGTTCCAGCAACTTCGAGAGAGCCGGAGCACGCTTCGAATCCGCTACCAGATACGCCACCAGGCGTCGGTCACCAGGCCCGTATTCTTTGTCCGCCACCGCGGCCTGACGAATTGCCGGATGCGTACCCAGCACCGATTCGATCTCGGTCAGCTCGATCCGAAAACCTCGGATTTTGACCTGCCCGTCGATGCGACCCAGGTATTCGATATTGCCGTCAGACAGATAACGGGCCAAATCGCCTGTCTTGTACAAGCGCGCTTCAGGGTCATCGGAAAATGGGTCCGGAATGAATTTCTCACGCGTCAATTCTGGGCGGTTCAGATAACCGCGCGCCACCTGCACGCCGCCGATGTGCAATTCCCCCGAATCGCCCAGCGGCACCGGTTGCAGGTCTTCGTCCAGCAGATGAATCTGCGTATTGGCAACGGGCCGGCCGATGGGCACGGTTGTTCGTGAATCGCCCCGCTGGCACTGCCAGTAGGTGACGTCGACGGCGGCCTCGGTCGGCCCGTACAAGTTATGAAGTTTGGCGTCGAGTCGCTCGAAGAATTGATGTTGCAGATCGGCCGGCAGTGCTTCACCGCTGCAGATCACATCCCGCAAGGAGGCACATCGCTGCAGGCTGGGTTCCTGCAGAAAGACCCTCAGCATCGAAGGCACGAAGTGCATCACCGTGACTTGCTGCGATTGGATCAGGTCGCACAGGTAGTTACTGTCCAAGTGTCCCCGCGGCTTGGCCAGGACCAGCTTGGCGCCGGCGATCAGGGGCCAGAAGAACTCCCACACTGAGACATCGAAACTGGCCGGCGTTTTTTGCAGAACCGTATCCTTGCCATCAAGCTGGTACTCTTCCTGCATCCAAAGCAAGCGGTTGCAAATCCCGCGGTGCGTATTCATCGCTCCCTTGGGACGGCCAGTCGACCCGGACGTGTAGATAACGTAGGCCAGGTTGTCTGGCTTCGCTGCATCCGTAATGTGCGTGCTGGGCTGCCCGGCAATCTCGCCCTCGCCATCCACAACCACCACCCGCGGGGCGTCCGGGAGAGAGTCCAATAACTTGTGTGCGGTATCAAGTAGATGCCGCTGGGTCAGCACAATGGCCGGGCGGGCATCGTCGATCGTCTGCCGTAACCGCTCGGCCGGGTAGTCCGGGTCCAGCGGGACGTAGGCGGCACCGGCATTCAAAACTCCCAACAATCCGATCGGCAATTCCAGCGATCGCTCCATCAACACGCCGACCAGCGATTCGGGACCAAGTCCTGCGGCCACCAAGAAGTGAGCCACCTGATTGGCACGTGCTGTCAGTTCCGCGTAAGTCAAAGACTTACCTTCATAAACGACGGCAATACCATCTGAACTACGCAGCGCCTGCTGCTCGATCAAATGATGCAAGCACACATCGGGCGGATAGCTTCGCTGTGTGTCGTTCCAGTGGGGCTGTGGGTATTGCGTAGCTGCATCCCCGCGACCGCATGTTTGTTGATTGCTGATCACTGCTGCAGACTTATCCGTCGCGAGGTGTTCATGTGAGCTTTTACGATAATTCCCGTGTAAGCCATTTCAAGCTGGCGAACTTGGGGGCCCTGACCGTTCGCATTTTAAGGTGAACGTGGACTGAGGTTTTGACGCAATCATCCCAATCGAAACCCGGTTGATTCCTACAGTCATCAATATAGGAAAAATGATAAAATAGGAAACCGGCAAAGACTAGGTGTCCTGGGCTGCTGTTTGGCGAACATCCCCACGTTTGCAGCCAGCTAGCTCTGAAGTGGGCGATTTGCCAGGCGCGCAATTAAAAACGTCGTCATACAGAGCGACCAGCCGGGCCGCTTGGTGCCGCCAAGTCAAGCCGTCTTCGATGCGTTTGCGAGCGATCTGGCCCATCGATTCCCGCCGCCCCGGGTCATCCATCAGCTGAATGATCAGATCAGCGAAGGCGGCGATGTCATTATCCTCCGCGTATAGGGCGGCTTCGCCGGCGGTGACCTCGTTTTCATGAGTGCGAAAGCAAACCGTTGGCTTGCGCAAGGCCATGTACTCCATCGTCTTGATGGTGGTGCAGCTATCGTTGTACGCATTGCTCGGATCGGGCGTGCAGCAGATGTCGAAGGCAGCGATATGCTCGGGAACAGATGTGAAAGGGAGGCGTCCCGTGAATTGAATCAGGTCGGCGACACCCAACTCGACTGCCAACTGTTTTAGACTCGCAAGCGCCGGTCCACGACCAATCAGTACGGCTAGGAAGTCATTGCGACCACGATTCACTTTCAGTTCATGGACGACGCGGACCATGTAATCGACGCCGTCTTGAATCCCCATCGCGCCTACATAGCCCAGCACCAACTTTCCGGAATCGCGTAGTTCCGATTTCGGGGCAACCTCTTTCAAGAAAGACTGGTTTGGGCCATTGCGAACGATGTGGCAATGATCCGGATTAGCGCCGCAGCGTTCAATTTGAACTCGTCGCTGCGTTTCGTTGGTGGCGATCAAGCGATCAGCGCGGCGGCACGCCAAACGTTCAAAGAATAGCAGCAGCCTGAAAATCCGGTTTGGCGACTCGGCGCCTCGACGCGCATTGTAAAGTTCCGGTGATAGATCGTGGTGGTCGAAAACAAACTTCTTGCCGAGGAGTTGATAGAGAATCGCAATCAGCGCGGTCATATCGGGTGGCGTGTGCACATGCACGGCGTCGAAGCCACGGCGAAGGAAGACGTAGACGGAGATCAGCAGCAACATCGTCAGGCTATAGCCGTATTCCCAAGCGTAGCCAAGAAATCCATCCAGCTCCCAGGTTTGCGGATAACGATAGACGTGGACGCCGGAAACGGTTTCCGCCAACTTCCGCGAATTACCCGTCGGGCAAATCACGGTGACCTCGAAGCCGGCCTCGATCAGCGTGTCGGCCTCCATCATCACGCGCTTGTCATCCGGGAAACTATTGTTCTCCAGAAGCATCAGGATGCGTTTCGATTTGGTCGATCGAATCATTTCTGCCATCGTGCCCACTCATCCCGCCAGACGAGAGTGATTCGGGAGCCAGATTCGTGTAAGCCCACAAGATCAAATTTCGTTAGGGTTGGGAAAGGACGGTGCATTTTCGTTACTTTGGTCAAGTGGGCCGCCTAACTTTCTTGGCGATCCCACACTGGCAGCGAAATTGGGTGTCCGATGCTAAATCTGATCCGCTCGCTACGATTGTGCCCCAGTCTAGTCACACCAGCCGTTGCAGTGGTGATCGTCTGATCAGGCTGATCTGGCTGCGAAGTGGGGTCATAATCTTGAAGCTTGAGTCGGTAAGAGCGGAAAGCCAGTGTGTTTGGGGCGTTAGTGTGGAACGAATTCCAAGAGAATGATTTGGAATCGGGACAAAAATCATCTTACCTCGATAGCGTCTAGGGTTAACCTGAGATAAAAAAAGTAAATAGGAAGTCTAGGAAGTCCCCGGGTTTTGTCACGGCGTTCTGCCAATTGCATGGATCGTCAGGATTTTGAGGAGAATAATGGTTTTTCGTGCATGGAAAAGGAATCTCGGCTTTCGCTTGGCAACACGTGGGGCAGATCGTCGGCGATGGCTGAGAATCGAATCTTTGGAAGACCGACGGCTGTTGCATGGCGTGGAAACGGTCGCACCGTTCAATGGCGCCTCAAACGTTGCCGTCAATGCCGACCTCCAGGCGACGTTCGACTTTGATGCGGACCCTGCAACCGTCAATGGCTCGACATTTGAATTACGAGATCCACAGGGAACGCTGATTCCAGCCACGGTCACGTATGACGCGGGCACTCGCACCGCGACCCTCGATCCAAACCAAGACTTGGCAGACGTCGCCGATTTCTATGAGGCCAGAATCGTCGGTGGATCATCCGGCGTGACGGAGCTCGGTGGCTCGCCCCTGGAAGAGGATCACGCATGGCACTTCATCACCGAGTCACCGATCTATTCAGACACGGTGATCTTCAGCGGGCTTTCCACGCCGATCTCAGTTGAGTTTGCCAGCGATGGTCGCGTGTTTGTGGGGGAAAAAAGCGGGATCATCAAAGTCTTTGATAACTTGAATGATTCGTCCCCTGATCAATTCGCCGATCTGAGAACGAACGTTCACAATTACTGGGACCGTGGTTTGCTGGGAATGGCGTTGCATCCCGATTTTCCGAATACGCCCGAACTGTATGTGCTGTACACCTATGATGCGCCGCTTCGCGACACGAGCTTACCGCCCGGCTCGCAGGATCTGCCCCCGGCGCCTTACTGGGGAACCCCGGGTGTGGATGGCGATCCTGGCCCCGGGACCACGGGCAACGGTCCATCGGTCAGTGCTCGCCTGTCACGCTTGACGGTGGGTCCGGGCAACAGTTGGGACAATGTAGAGGACGTGCTTATTCACGACTGGGGGCAGCAGTTTCCCAGCCATTCGATTGGCGACGTAGTCTTTGGCGATGACGGTGCCCTGTATGTTAGTGCCGGTGACGGCGCGAGTTTTAACTTCCCCGATTATGGCCAGGATGATGCATTACTCGGCAGCACGGCGCTCGGTGACCCGGCTGACCAAGGTGGGGCGCTGCGCAGCCAGGATCTCCGCTCGCGGAACCTGGGCGTACCGCAGCCCGACGACCCGGTCGGCTTAGACGGTACGATTATTCGTGTTGATCCGTCGGTGATCAATGGTGGCGCGGCACTGCCCGACAACCCTCTCTTTGGTGACGCCGATGCTAACGCGGAGCGGATCATTGCTTACGGGATGCGTAATCCATTTCGCATCACGGCCAAGCCGGGGACGAGTGAGATTTGGGTTGGCGATGTTGGCTGGAGTAAATGGGAAGAGATCAATGTGATCCGCGACCCGACCGATTCGCTGGTCGAAAATTTTGGTTGGCCGGCGTACGAAGGGACGTTGCCCCAATCCGGCTACGATGCACTGGATCTTCCGTTGCTGGAGGATCTGTACAATGATCCGCTACCCAACGCACACATCGAGCCGTTCTATGCGTATGAACATGGCGAGCCGGTTTTCCCTGGCGGAGCGGAGCCAGCCGGCAGCAGTTCCTCCATTTCTGGGATAGCGTTTTCGGAGGGAGGCAACCTTCCGCCGGCTTTTGACAACGCCCTGTTTTTCTCCGATTTTTCGCGTGGCGGAATTTGGGTGATGTTTGGTGGCATCGATGGTGATCCGAATCCCAGCAGCGGCAGTCCCGTCCAGCTAAGCGCCAGCAGCCCCGTGCAGTTGAAGGTTGGTCCGGCAGGCGACCTCTTTTATGTGGATGCAGCCGGTAACATCCGCCGCATTCGCTTTGAAGGCATCGATGTTCCTCCATACGCTGTGGCTCAGGCGAGTCCGACATCGGGACCCTTGAACCCGGGCCTGTTGGTCAATTTTGATGCGACCGGCTCCAGCGATCGTAATCCTGATGACACATTGACTTATAAGTGGGATCTGGATGGGGATGGGCAGCTGGATGATTCGACACTGGCACAACCAAGTTTCAATTACACGCTGGCGGGTGTTGTCACGGTGACGTTGGAGGTCACCGATAGCACGGGGCTCAGTGACACGGACACGATTGACATCAGCGTTGGGAATACCGCTCCGACGGCGGTCATCGACAGCCCTTCCGGTGCGCTGGCCTGGATGGTTGGGGATACGATCAACTTTAGCGGACACGCTGACGATGTTGATGAGGTTGGCGGGCAATTGCCGCCGTCAGCCTTGCTGTGGGAAATCAACCTGTTGCACTGCCCGGGCGGTGATTGTCACACCCACTTTGTGACCTCATTCAATGGTACGGATGCTGGTAGTTTTGTCGCGCCGGATCACGAGTATCCCTCGCAACTGGAAATCAAGCTGACGGCTACCGACCCCGTCACTTCGTTTCAGGATACAGCAACCGTTTTGCTTTCCCCGCAAACGGTTGACTATTCTTTTGAGTCCATCCCGTCCGGTCTCGACTTGGCCGTTAACGGTGTATCCGCGTCGACGCCGTTTAACTTCACGGTAATTGCCGGCTCCAACAACTTGATCAGCGCTCCCTCGCCACAGGGGGTTTACGTGTTTAACTCGTGGTCGGATAACGGGGCGCAAAGCCACAGCGTGGTGGCGGGTACCCAGCCAGAGACGTTCACAGCTGCATTTGTAACGGCGTCGGACACCACTGATGACGGTCTCGGCACGATCACGGTGCAGGGCGAGAATGCGCCGAACGAGACCCGTGACAAGGCTTTTGACAATAACCCGAACACGAAATGGCTGGATTTTGCCACTGCCAACCCCAGCACTCGCGCTAGCTGGATTCAGTATCAATACTTGGCCGACCAGCGATACGAGGTGTCGTCCTACACCATCAGCTCGGCCAATGATGTTCCTGCGCGTGATCCCCGAGATTGGACGCTTTCGGGATCGAACGACGGGGTGAATTTTGTACCGTTAGATACGCGTTCGGACGAGTTCTTTAGTCAGCGGTTTCAAACACGTCAGTTCGACGTACCGGCTCCCGCTGCTTACAACATCTACCGGCTCGATATCCATTCGGTAGCGAATCCCGCCTCGGCCAACTCAGTGCAGCTTGGAGAGATCGAGTTGATTGGCGTGCCGGAGGTTGCAGCGGGACTTCCTACCGTAACACTCGTCGCGGATGATCCGATCGCTACGGAAGGAACCCCCGCGGACCCCGGGCGATTTACGATTGCTCGCGGTGGCAATCTGTCTGGCGACCTGGACGTTCATTATACGGTTAGCGGCACCGCGACCAGTGCCGATTACACAGAAACGCTCTCCGGCACGGTCACCATCCCGCATCAAAATACCACGGTAACGATCGACATTACGCCCACTGATGATTCGCAAGAGGAAGGCAACGAGTCACTCGTGCTGACTCTGCAGAGTGATGCGGCTTACCTGATTGGGGCTCCCAGCAGCGACACGGTCACGTTGGTCGACAACGACGGGCTGATGGCTCCCTTTGACACAACCGATGCCGGCAACGCCACCATTACGGCTCAAGGACAAAACGGGCCGAGCGAATCGGTTGAAAAGGCTTTCGATAACAGTCCGAATACGAAGTGGCTGGATTTTGCCAACGCCAACCCGAGCACCCGCGCCAGCTGGGTCCAATACCAGTACGACAATGATGAACGTTATGTGGTGTCTGCTTACACACTGACGTCAGCGAATGATCTTCCGCAGCGCGATCCCCGCGATTGGTCGCTGTTGGGATCCAATGACGGTATCAACTTTACGTTGCTGGATACGCGGTCCAACCAGGTGTTTGACGATCGATTCCAAACGCGCCAGTTTCTGATGGACAACGCAACGGCCTACAATATTTACCGATTGGAAATCGCCTCGGTTGCAAATCCTGCAACAGCCACTTCCGTGCAACTGGCTGAGATCGAATTGATCGGTGTTGCGGAAGGTGTGCTCGCAATGCCGTTGATCTCGGTTACGGCAACTGATCCTGATGCGGCTGAAGATACTCCACCGATGCTCGGCGCTTTTCAGTTCACCCGCAGTGGTCCCAGCAGCGGAGACTTGGATGTCCAGTACAGCGTGCAGGGTAGTGCTGACGCCGCTGACTACAGTGAACTGCTCTCGGGAACCGTGACGATACCTGACGGTTCTTCGACGGCGACGATTACGATCACGCCCGTGGATGACTTGTTGAACGAAGGTCCGGAAACCGTCCAGATTTCACTACTGAGTGACGTGGGATACGTGGTCGGTCTGCAAAGCGTAGATCTGGTGCAGATCGTCGATAATGATGAACCGTTCGACACCACGGATGTGGGAAGCGCCATCATCACCGCCCAGGGTGAAAACGGAACCGCCGAGTCAAAGGAAAAAGCCTTTGACAACAATGCGAGCAGCAAGTGGCTTGATTTTGCCAACGCCAACCCCAGCACCCGCGCCAGCTGGATTCAATACGAATATGTCGACGCGGAGTATATCGTCAGCAGTTACAGCATTAGGTCAGCCAACGATGTCGCGGCACGTGACCCAAAAGATTGGTCGCTGCTGGGCTCCAATGACGGCATCAATTACAGCGTACTTGATACCCGCAGCGGCGAAGATTTCCCGAATCGCCTGCAAAGACGCGAATTCAGCTTCGCGAATGCCAATGCTTACAAAATCTACAGATTGGAAATCGCATCGGTTGCGAATCCTGCGTCGGCAAATTCGGTTCAGCTAAGTGAGATCGAGTTGTTTGGCTTGCCGGCAATCGCTAACAATGATCCGATCGCAAATGATGACAGTGGCGTCGGTTTCATTACGGACGAGAACTCGCTATTGACCACTGCCAGCGTGCTGGCGAACGACTCCGATCCAGATGTTGGTGATACGCTTTCCGTATCTGGCTTCAGCACTGCCGAAACATTGGGTTTGGTGACGAATAACGGGGACGGGACGTTTGATTACGACCCCAACGGGCAGTTCGAGTCACTCGCCGCTGGTCAGACAACCAGCGATACATTCACCTACACCATCAGTGACGGCAACGGTGGATCTGCCACAGCAACGGTTACAGTCACCATCAATGGCATCAACGACGCGCCAATCGTTTCCGCACCGATCGGTGTGCTCAACGTCGATGAAGACGCAGCCGATTCCATTCTTGACTTATCAACCGTCTTCGATGACCCAAATATTCCCAACGATAGCCTGACGTTTACAGTGCAGAGCAATACCAATCTGACGTTGGTCGATGCTTCGGTTGCCGGCAATCTGTTAACGCTCGATTACCTGGCGGATCAGAACGGCACGGCCACGATCATCGTGCGGGCAACCGACACGGGTGGACTATTTATCGACGACACGATCACTCTGACGGTCGATGCGGTCAACGACCAGCCACTGGTTGCCGCACCGATCGGCGCAGTGACGGTCACGGAGGACGATCCCGATACGGTGATCGACCTGTCGGCTGTCTTTGACGACGTCGACATCGTTACCAATGCCGACAGCCTGAGTTTTGCTGTGCAGAGCAATACCAATCCGACGTTGGTGGATGCTTCGGTTGCCGGCGATCTGTTAACGCTCGATTACCTGGCGGATCAGAACGGCACAGCCACGATCGTGGTGCGGGCAACCGATTTGGCTGGCCTGTTCATCGACGACACGATCAGCTTGACGGTCAATGAGGTCAATGAAAACCCGATCGTTTCCGCACCGATCGGTGCGCTGAATGTCGACGAAGATGCTGCCGATTCGATTCTTGATCTGTCGACCGTTTTTGATGACCCGAATCTTCCCAACGATAGCCTGACGTTTACAGTGCAGAGCAATACCAATCCGACGTTGGTGGATGCTTCGGTTGCCGGCGATCTGTTAACGCTCGATTACCTGGCGGATCAGAACGGCACAGCC
>JBFJVZ010000020.1:0-33464 GCA_041623895.1 Pirellulaceae bacterium
CGGTATAGACCTTAGAATCACCGCAGAGGAAACGGACCCTCGCAGCTGGAAGAAGACTTAATCATTGCCAATTAGGGGCAAACGATGGAATTGAATCAAACCAGCCGCTTTCTCTGCGTCACTCCGTGTCCTCTGCGGTAAGAATCAGCATCACTATCGAGGATGCGGAGTTCCGCCGAGGAAGGACATGCGATTGAAAGACGGGATTCAGCGAATGGTAAATGATTTTTGAGGGGCTACCGCAGAGGACGCCGAGGTTCGCGGAGCAAAAAAAACACGACTTTGTGCCGCCACGCGCTAATCAATTCACAGCCTGGGCGTGAATGACTATTTAAGTGGCACGCAGATGTCGGTCACCAGCGGTGCCCTTGGCATCCTGGTCAGCGCCCAGCCAAGGTGACCAGATGGTCCAACGGCTGTCGTCGCTAACGACATCGAAAACCTGTTCCCCGGGCGCACTGATCGTGATTGTTCGGTGAACGTGATAGCAGGCACGGCGTTGTCTACCTGGACTGGCTAGCGAAGGAATCTCGAAGCGTGGGACTAACGTCTTGGAGAAATGGACTGAGTCGATCGTTTCGATTTTATCGATTAAGCCCGCTCCAGCAGAGTATGAATTTGGGACTGTCTGCTGCTCCGGCTTCAATCGTGTCCTACTTTCCTACAGAGGCAGTCCGTATTCATTGCCAGAAGAGGGACTCCGTCACCACATCTGGGCAAAATACCTGTAGGCAAATCCATGTCCACATCGACGATCAAACGCACAAAAACGCTTGTTGACCCCGAAGTTCAGGGGAGTTTGTTGCGGAAAATCAGCTTCCACTGGATCGTGTTCTTCATCTGCAATTCAATTGCCCTGGTGATTTGGATCCGGTTGTTCGAGCAACCCGATGCGGACTGGGGGCAAACCTTCGGCGATACCTTGCGCCGATTCCTGCCATTCTTTGTGATCACTGCGGCCTTGATCCCAGCTTTTGTCTGGGACACGCTGAAGCTTACCAATCGATTCGCCGGTCCGATCATGCGACTGCGGGCCGCCTTGTTAGACGCGGGTGCGGGCCGCGGAGTCAAGCCGCTGCAGTTCCGCAATAGTGACTTCTGGCAAGAGATCGCTCAGAACTTCAACGCCTTGCTGGAGCGCGGACAGCTTTGCGAACCGGCCGACGATCTGCAGTGTGGGGGCGAGTTGGACCAAGCTGCCGACCAGAAGCAAGATTCATAAGTTGCATGCCGGCGGACCGCCGGAACGGAAGAAGGAAACGATGATGCGAAGAGTTAAACGGGACAAAGGCCCAGGCCGCCGCGGGGTAGCTGCGGTCGAATTTGCAGTCTGTCTGCCCGTCATCGTTCTGTTGGTGTTCGGGTCGATCGAGGCATCCAGTTTTATCTTTCTGAAACAGTCACTAAGCGTTGCCGCATACGAGGGCATCCGCGAGGCAGTTCGCAGCGGATCGACGACGGATACAGCGCTCGCGCGAGCCGAAAGTATCTTGAGTGCCCGGTTTGTTGAAGACTTTCAGGTTTCATTTCCCGGCGGCAGCGTCGAAAACGCCGCACGTGGTGAAGAAATTGTCATCGAGGTAAGCGCTCCCACCGAAACCAACAGCCCCTTGGCGGGCAGCTTTGTCAACAACCGAACGCTTACCGCCCGCGTCGTCATGGTGAAAGAATGAATACTTCCCTTTGCAGACTCCGACGAGCGCATCGACGACGACGGGGAGCCATGCTGGTGTTGATCGCGATCATGCTGGTCGGCTTTCTGGCGACCGTCGCATTCTCGGTCGATATCGCCTTCATGCATCTGACGCGAACCGAGCTGCGGACAGCGACGGACGCGGCATCGAAAGCAGCTGCATTGACCCTGTCGCAAACCCTTGATCGTGACGCTGCGATTGATCGTGGACAACAGATCGCTGCCATGAACACCGTCGGCGGTGACCCGTTGCTGCTGGCCGATGGCGACTTTGTCTTCGGCCGCAGTGAAGAATCTTCCAACGGCCGGTTCGTGTTCGATGCCAGCGCCACACCGACCAACAGCGTGCGGGTCGCCGGTCGACGCACGGCAGGATCGTTGTCCGGACCGATACCGCTGTTTTTTGGAAATATTTTCGGCGTTGATTTCTTCGAGCCGGTATCCAGTGCCGCGGCGACTTACATCGAACGTGATATCGTCCTGGTCGTCGACCGCAGTGGTTCGATGCGAGGTCAAAAATTTGCTGATCTGGTTTCGGCGATCGAGATCTTCACTGACACACTGGGCGACACGCCAGTCGACGAGCGAGTGGGCTTGGCTTCCTACAGCGAATTCGCCACCGAAGATGTGCAGCTTACGGAAAACCTGGGGCTGATTGACAGCACCATGGCGTCGTTAACCGTGGGTGGCTACACCAGCATTTCTCGGGGGATGACCGCGGGCAAGAGAATCATGGATCGCAGCCGTGCTGCGGACTTCGTCGAGCGGACGTGCATTGTCATGACCGATGGCCGACACAATCGTGGAGAGGAACCACGAGGCGTCGCCCAGGAATTGGCCGCCGACGGTGTGCAAATTCACACCATTACTTTCGGAACCGATGCCGATATTCCGCGGATGAAAGAAGTCGCTGCCATCGGCGGCGGACGACACTTCCACGCTTTGACTGGTGATCAGCTACGAGAGATTTATCGCGAGATCGCGCTGACACTCAGTACGATCATGACTGAATAACCGCCGGATACGATTCGATGGCAAGCAAAATGATACGAGTGGCCGACAAGCGAACCGGTACGGTGATGGTGGAGTTTGTGATTGTTGCTCCGCTGTTGTTCCTGTTCTTTTTCGCGGCGTTCGAGTTTTGCCGCGTCGCTATGATCCGGCACACCGCCGACAACGCCGTCTACGAAGGCGCACGAATCGGGATCATTCCAGGCGCAACGTCCGGCGAGGCTCGAGCTGAAGCCGAACGGATCTTGAGTTCATTAGGCCTGTCGACGTTTGAAGTTAACGTTAAACCGGGAAAGATCGAATCTGATACCGAGCAGGTGACCGTTCAGGTCAAAGTTCCACTGGATGGCAATAGCTTTGTGCCCAATCAATTCGTCAACGGAAAAAAGATCGAGCGGGAGTTGACGATGTATCGCGAAGGCGTCCGCCGGTCTTCGTCGACGAATTCAGAATTGGTTCAGCCCTGACAGCAGGGCATGTAACTGCTCCGCGGCACCACTGATCGAGTGTTTCCGGGTGACATTTGTTTGTCCGTCGCGGCCCAACTGCTTTCGCTGCTGTGGGTCATTCTTCAACCGTTCGATTGCTTCGCAGAGCGCGGCCGAATCACTCGGAGGCACCAACAGGCCGCCGCCGGTCGACGCAATCAATTCCCCAAAAGCTCCGTGATCCGGCAGCACGACCGGAACACCTGCAGCAAGCGCTTCGAGCACGAACAGTCCTTTCGGTTCCTGGTAGTCAGTGGGCACGCTCATCAAGTCCAGGGAACTCAGGAAAGAGACTTTTTCTGCCAAGTCCGGGCTGCCGTGATAAGTGAACCGGTCTGCCAGCCCTGCGGCAGTGATTTTGCTGGTCAACGCCGCCAGGTAGTCAGCGTTGGCAGGGCCCAGCCAGCCCGCGGCGTGAAGCGACAGGTCTTGATGTTCTGCCTGCGAGGCGAGTTGGATGAAGGCCTCGACTAAATGATGAAGGCCCTTTTCGGGCGCGATTCTCGCCAGGTACCCGAGGCGAAACTCGCCGCTGGATCCTGCGCGGCGATCTGTGACGTTGGCAAACGGTGCCAGGTCGATCGAAAGCGGCGTGATCGACAGCTTGTTTTCAGGGACGGCAAATAGCTGACCCATTTTGTCGGCATAAAACTGGCTGTTGGCGATGAAGTGGTCGACGTACTGAACCAATCCGCGGCAAAGCTGAATCGTTTGCAGACGCGAGGCTTCGGGTAAATGATCAAGAAAAATGTCGTCTCCTTGCAAAACGACGGCAATCTTGGACTGCGGCAATCGTTTGCGGATCTCCGGCAGCGCGCCGCCGATCAGCAGATTACTTAGCACGATCGCATCCGGTTTCATTTCACTGCCAAGCCAGTCAACCATTCGGCGAACTTCTTCGGCTTGATTTCCCTCAATTCCCATTAGCATCGAAACCGATAGCTCGCCGAGTTTTGATGCGTCGGTTGATGCCGCGCGACGGGTGGCCCAGCGAACCAGTGGCGGCCAATCGAGCGGTCGGCGAAGCACCGCCGGCAGATGCTGCAGCCAGGGCATTTGCTGAAGCAAATAAATGTGGATCCCACCAAGAAACACGTGCTCGTCGGCAATACTTTCAGCATCAGTGCGGATTGGCGTGTAGACGGGCTGCAGCGCGCAATCGACGCCTTGCGCAATCAGGGCGCGAGCGAGCGCGTTGTCATGCATGCAACTACCGCAATACATCCCAGCGGCGCCAGCGGTAATTAAAACGACCTTCATGTTGGGTCTCGTGACTTGGATTTACCTCGATTTGGTCACGAAAAACGATCGTTGTGACAAATCGGGCTCGTTTCTATACTCCTGGAGCACATGCTCATGCGGCGCGATCGTAGCGGAATATCGAGAGCATTCCGATCAAAGTTTGCCGAAAGTCTGGTGACGTCTCCCAACTTTCGCTCCCCCCTCCGAGCTTCAGCGGATTCTAGTTTCCCGAATGTCTAACACTCCCCAAATAACGCCCGTTTCGCAAGCCAAGGCCCCGTTTTGTTGGGGAATCGACATTGGTGGTACCGGTATCAAAATCGGCTTGGTGGATGATGTCGGCCAGACGCTGGCATTCCAGCGGTTGCCAACGCGTGAATCGGAAGGTCCCTCGGCCGCGATGGGCCGTGTTGCCGCCGTGATAACTGATTTTGAAGTACAATTGGAAGTCTCGGACAAAATTGCCCGCATTGGCCTCGGCGCGCCCGGGCCGATGGATCTGCCGCGAGGTTACCTGGTCGCACCGCCGCAATTGCCCACGTGGTGGGATTTTCCAATTCGCGATACGGTCGGCAAAATGCTCGGTCGACCGGTCTCGTTTCTGAACGATGCCAATGCGGCCGCTTACGGAGAGTTCTGGCTGGGCAGTGGACGTGACGATACCTCCATGATTCTATTGACCTTGGGAACTGGTGTCGGCGGAGGAATCATTGTCGAAGGGGAACTGGTCAACGGCGTCAATAGTTTTGGCAGCGAGTGCGGCCACATCATTGTCGATTCAGCACCCGACGCTCGGCTTTGTGTTTGGGGAGGGGGCCGCGGGCAATTGGAAGCTTACGCGTCGGCCAGCGGTGTTGTTCAACGAACTCGGCAGCGGTTGACCGAGGGGGCGGAAAGTTCGCTGGGGGGATTGTTGGGAGGCGGCGACAGCGAATTGACTGCCAAGAAGGTCTACCTTGCCGCTGTCGACGACGACCCGTTGGCTTTGGAAATCGTCGACGAGACGGCACGTTGGCTCGGCATCGGGATCACGACTTTGATACACACACTCGATCCCGGGTCGATCGTGCTTGGTGGTGCGATGAACTTTGGAGGGGACGACTGTCCGATCGGTCAACGATTCCTGTCCAGAATCAAGGAAGAATTTCAAGTTCGCACCTTCGAGAATGTTTTCCGGGGGACGACAATATCCTTTGCGACGCTGGGTGCCGACGCCGGCTACCTGGGCGCCGCAGGCTATGCGCGTAAAGAAAGCGTTTCAGCTAGCTGAATTCGCAGGAATTCAGTACACAGTCAACGGAATTCCGCCGACAACGGAAGTCCGCCGACTTCGTTCCCGAGACAGTGAACTGCCGGAGATTCACACGAACAACCCTATGTCAGCCAACATCCGCAACTTCTGCATCATCGCTCACATCGACCACGGCAAGAGCACGTTGGCAGATCGTCTGTTGGAGCAAACCGGTACGGTTAGTTCCCGTGAGATGAAGGAACAGTTATTGGACGATCTGGACCTTGAGCGTGAACGTGGAATCACGATCAAGGCGCGGGCAGTAGCGATGCAATTCCAACGTGGCGGCAAAAAGTACGAGCTGAATCTGATCGACACGCCGGGTCACGTTGACTTTCACTATGAAGTCTCGCGATCGTTGGCGTGCTGCGAGGGGGCGCTGCTGTTGGTCGACGCTTTCCAGGGCGTTGAGGCGCAAACGGTCGCCAATGCTTATGCCGCGATGGAGCACGACCTGACAATCATCCCGGTAATCAACAAGATCGATTTGACTCACGCCCGGCCGGACGAAGTCGCCGAAGAAATGATGAACTCGCTGGGCACGGATCCCGAGGAATGCGTTCGCGTCAGTGCAAAAACAGGACAGGGTGTTGAAGAATTGCTCGATGCCATCATCGAGCGGGTTCCGCCGCCCGCCGGTGATCCCAATGCCGTTCTGCAGGCGATGGTCTTTGATTCCAACTACGATGACTATCGCGGCGCGATCACCTATGTGCGGGTGATGCAGGGAACCGTGCGAAAAGGTCAGAAAGTTCGCTTCCTGCGGGCCGGTACCCAACACGAAGTTGTCGAGCTCGGCCGCTTTGCACCGCGGCGTCAGCCCTGCGATCAGCTCTATGCCGGCCAAGTCGGCTATCTGATCTGCAACATCAAGAGCCTTGGGGATGTTCACATCGGTGACACCATCAGCATCCTGGGTGACAGTGCGGCCAAGCCTTTGCCCGGTTATTCGCGACCAAAACGCATGGTTTACTGCGGGCTGTTTCCCAGCGATGGTCAGGATTTCAGCGAGCTTCGGGATGCGCTCGAGCGGCTTGCGGTCAACGACCCCAGTTTCGAGTTCGAACCGGAAACCAGCGACGCACTGGGCTTCGGTTTCCGTTGCGGATTTCTCGGTTTGCTGCACATGGAGATCGTTCAGCAGCGTCTGGAAAATGAAGCAGACATTGATTTGGTGCAGACGGCGCCCAACGTCACCTACGAGATCGTCAATAAACGGGGCGAAACGCTTTCCATCCACAAACCTCAGGATGTACCCGATCCGGGTGACATCGAAGAGTTTCGCCAGCCGATTGTGCGGTGCAGCATCATTGTGCCGGCGGAGTTCATCGGCGCCGTGATCAAACTGTGTCAAGAACGCCGCGGGATCCAAAAGAGCCAAGAGTACTTGGGTGCCAATCGGGCGATGTTGACCTACGACATTCCACTTGCCGAAGTTGTCTATGACTTGCACGACAAGATCAAGAACTGCACCAAGGGCTACGGCACGTTGGACTATGAAATGGTCGGTTATCAGCCGGCGGATCTGTGCCGATTGGACATCCTGGTCAACGGCAAACGGGTTGACGCATTGAGCGTTGTTTGCAATCGGGCGGACGCGGATCGCCGCGGCCGCGCGGTCGCCAAACGGCTGAAGCAAGAAATCGAACGCCACATGTTCGAAGTGGCGGTGCAGGCAGCGATTGGAAGCCGCGTGATTGCTCGCGAAACAGTGCCGGCACTGCGGAAGAACGTCACCGCCAAGTGCTACGGTGGCGATATCACACGTAAACGCAAGCTGTTGCAGAAACAGAAAGAGGGCAAGAAGCGAATGAAGGCAATCGGCAACGTCGAGATCAGCCAAAAGGCGTTCATGGCGGTACTCAGCGATGCAGAAGACGCGTAGCATCTTGTCGGGCGGATGAACGTCCGCCGCTCGTTCGCCGACGCGGGGGATCCATCGAAACATCCGCTACGACGAGCTGCAACTGCGGAGGGGTAAGACCGTCAAAAATCTGCGACCCCTCGCCACGCGATCACCGCCAAGGGCGGATCGAACGCCCGCAAGCTGTGTTAGTGACTGATGGCCCCCTGAGCTGTGAATTCGGTGCTACCAATTCCTTTCGGCTGAACTTATCCTTGCCCCCCAGTTAATGTTACGCACCGATCTTGTGCGCAGCGGTTGGTATCTCGTCGTCGAAGCGAGATCAAAGGCGGCCACTCCTTGCGCCTCAGTGATCCGATCGAGATCACTACCAGGTGTCTTTTTGCGCATTTCGTACTAGATGAGGTGAATGTTGTGATGCGATCGAATCGTGTTTGGCTTTTGGCCGCCTTACTTTCTTTTGCCGCGGTGGCCGCAAGTCAGCTTCCCGCCCAAGACGACACGGCGACAGCCGATGATCAGGCCCAGGTAGAAGAGTCTGCGGACACGGAGTCTGTGGAAACGGAGTCCACGGACACAGAACAAGCGGAAACGGCAACCGCCGAAAAGAAAACCGCGGAAAAAGAAGCACCACCGGACGTGGACTTACCGGCTGCTGCGGGCGGCCCCGAAGATGCGTATTCCACCAACGCTGACCGCGCAGCTACGTTGGCGGCCGAGGACGATGAGGGAAATCCCGTTGTCAGTGGTTACGCAGAATTCGCCGTCAACAACTTGTGGATCTGCATTTCCGCCGCACTCGTGTTCATCATGCACTTGGGATTTGCCACCTTGGAGTGCGGTCTGACACAGAAAAAGAACACCGTCAACATTCTGTTCAAGAATGTCTGGATCATCTGTACCGGACTGTTGCTGTACGCGGCCTGGGGTTTCAACGCGATGTACCCCGGCGATTTCAATGAGTACTTCGCAATGGGCAGCTGGTTCGGGCAATCGCTGAACGACACCGGTCAGACTTCAGCGGCTTATAACCCCGGCTACACCTGGTGGGGTGACTTTATTTTCCAAGCCATGTTTGCTGCGACGGGCGCAACCATCGTTTCCGGTGCCGTGGCGGAACGGGTCAAGCTGCCGACCTTCATGATCTTTTCGGCGCTGCTCGTCGGCTTTGCTTATCCAGTGACGGGCAGCTGGAAATGGGGTGGCGGCTGGCTTGATGACATGGGCTTTTATGACTTTGCCGGATCGAGTGTTGTGCATGCCTTCGGTGGCTTCGCCGCTTTGGCGTGTGTGATCATTCTTGGTCCGCGTTTGGGCAAGTACACCTCCGGTGGTATCAAGCCGATTGTCGGTCACAGCATGCCGTTGGCCGCGATCGGTGTTTTCCTGCTCTGGCTGGGCTGGTTCGGATTCAATGGTGGATCCGCGTTGTCGGCCGACCCCAAAGCGGTTTCCTACGTCTTTACCACCACCAGCTTGGCCGCCGCCGCGGGCGCCGTGGTTGCGATTGCCATCTCTTGGATCGTGCTCAAGAAGCCGGACCTTTCCATGGCGCTCAATGGCATCCTGGCTGGACTGGTCGGGATCACGGCTGGTGCCGACACGGTGGGCGAGGAGTATGCGGTCTTGATCGGTGCGATCGCGGGCGCAATCGTCGTCTTTTCGATCGTGTTCTTTGACAAGATCAAGATCGACGATCCCGTTGGCGCGATCTCGGTTCACGGGATTTGCGGCATCTGGGGTACCGTCGCCGTTGGACTGTTCTCGTTCAATCCAAAGCACGACTTCGTGACTCAATTGATCGGAACCTTGGCGATCAGCGCGTTTGCGTTCGTCTTCTCGTTCGCGGTCTTCTTCGCATTGAAGCTGATCTTGGGCGTGCGTGTGAGCGTCAATGAAGAAGAGGAAGGCCTGGACTTTGGCGAGCACGGGATGCACGCCTACAGTGGCTTCTAGAGCTGCAGAAATGAAGCCAGAACGGCCGTCGCACCCCCGTGGCGACGGCCGTTTTTTTATGGGCTTGGCTGAATTACGGCATTGATTTCCGATTCGAGCCTGTCGTGACTGTCCAAGGTTAAATTTCGCCCCTATAGTGGTCGCCACGAAAGCGTGTCGGCGACCGTTTTTTCGTTCCCGTAACGATCTTCAGCGCGTCGCCTGGAATTTCTTTCACGATTGATATTCGTTGAGGAGAGTAAGGTGAACCGTCTGCTGATTTTGGCCGCCCTGTTCGTTTTCGTCAGTGTTGCTCCGACGCCGCTGTTGGCCCAGGATGATGCTGCATCGACCGCAACCGAGCAGGTACCATCAACAGAAGACGCATCACCGGCAGAAGAGGCAGCCGCCGAGGAGACGCCTGCTGCGGCGGCCGGCGCGAACACCGAGGGCGCCGTTCCCGATAGTGAAATCGATCCGGCGCACAATGCTTGGATGCTTGTTTGTTGTGCGCTGGTGTTGTTCATGACGGCACCGGGTCTGGCCATGTTTTACGGTGGTCTGGTTCGTCGCAAGAATGTGCTCAGCGTGATGATGCAGTGCATCTTTTTGATGGCTCTGATGACCGTGATCTGGGCGGTTTACGGATACTCACTGGCCTTTGGTGGCGATGGTGGCTGGATCGGAAACGGTGATTACTTGTTCATGCAAGGTGTCCAGCGGGAATGGAGTGATTCCTTGGGTGAACCGGTGACACCGATGCAAGGCGACATTCCACGGCTAACGCACATGTTGTTCCAGGGCATGTTCTTCATCATCACACCCGCCTTGATCTGCGGTGCATTTGCTGAGCGGATGAAGTTTCAAGCGATGGTCGTGTTTTCAATTCTGTGGGGCACGCTGATCTACTGTCCTCTTTGTCACTGGGTATGGGATGGAGGTCCACTGGCATACGGTGCTGATGGAGCAATCATGGGCGGGGCTCTCGATTTTGCTGGTGGAACCGTTGTCCATATCAGTAGTGGCGTCTCGGCGCTGATTGCTGCGATTCTGATCGGACCGCGAATGGGCTTTCAGAAGGAACCGATTCAGCCCCATAACTTGACCTACACTGCACTCGGTGCCGCCATGCTTTGGATTGGTTGGTTTGGTTTCAATGCTGGCAGCGAACTACTTTCCGATGGCATCACCAGCAGCGCATTTGCCGTCACGCATTTCTCTGCGGCTGCCGGCGCTTTCGCCTGGGCGATGACGGAATGGGTGGTGCTCGGAAAACCGACCGTTTTGGGCGCAAGTAGTGGCGCGGTCGCCGGATTGGTCTGTATCACGCCCGCGGCTGGTTTTGTTCAGCCGATGCCGGCTATCTTGATGGGGCTGTTAGCAGGTGTGCTCTGTTATCTTGCCTGCAGCAAACTCAAGCATACATTGAAATACGATGATGCCTTGGATGCCTTTGGTGTACATGGCATTGGAGGCATGTTGGGAGCTATGTTGACCGGCGTTTTTGCCAGTCGCGCGATCTGGGATGTGACCGGAGAAGGCGGAAAAATCGGCCTCCTGGAATCTGGCGGTGACACGAAGTTGTTGATCGGCCAGCTTGCCGCAGTTCTGGTCACCGTCGTGTTTGCCGCGGTGGGCAGCCTGATTTTGCTAAAGATCATCGACATCGCCATTGGGATTCGCGTGACAGCCAACAGTGAGCAACGCGGCTTGGACATCACCGATCACGGCGAGGAAGGCTACATGCTGGCGTGATTAAGGTTACGCGAGCGATTGGCCCAGATGAAACTTGAGGCTCAATGCGGCCGTCAGCACCAGGCTGGCGGCCGCAATTTTTTGCGCGGTGACCAGGTCCGTTGCTCCGGCAATGTTGCCCCACAACAAGGACCCCAGTGACATCGAAACCGCAATCGACGTCACGTAGCAAGACATCCCTCGCGCCCGCATCCGGTTTGGCAAGCTTACTTGGGCGGTCGCATTCAGAGTTGTCAGCGCCATCATCCAGCTGCCACCCATCACCAAGGTCGCAGACGTCACAACGAATCCATTCGTGCTCAGGCACATCACCGCGATGCCGCAGGCGAACACCACCATCGCACTGGCGACCGTACGGTCCGTTCCCATCCGCGCGTGCAATCGAGGCAGCATCCAGGCAGCGATGACCGCACCAAGGCCAAACGTCGCAACCAGCATTCCGAAGCCGTCGGCATCCCAGCCAAGGCGTTGTTTGGCTACCAGCGGCAACAGCGCCCAAAAAGCACTCGCGGGTACGACAAACAGCACGACGCCAAACAAGACGTGGCGAATACTGGCTTTACCGGATACGTAGCGAACTCCTTGTACCAGTGAAAGCCAAAAAGACAAGCCACGCGAGGATTCCGTCCGATCGCGCCGCCAGACGATCAACACCACCAAGACGGCCGCAAACGAGACAGCATTGATCGCAAAAGCGATCCACGTTCCTAATGCCGCAATCAAGAAGCCTCCCACGGCCGGCCCGCTCGCGCGCGCCAGGTTGAAACTCACGCTACCCAAAGCAACGGCACGCGGCAGCTGTTTTCTGGGAACCAGCTCCGGCATCGAGGCTTGCCAGGTGGGCACATGAATGACCCAGCCAATCCCCATCACAGCGGTCAGCGCCAACAGCATCCACGATGTGATGGCCCCCGTGAATGTCATCGCACCCAATGTCGAGGCGGTGGCCAACAACAATAACTGCGTGATGATTAACAGCCGTCGGCGATCGAAACGATCGGCCAAGACGCCTGCCGGGATCGCCAGCAACATGATCGGCGTCGCCATCGCAGTGCGGACGGCCGAAACCATCTCGGGCGATGGATCCAACGTCGACATCAGCCAGCCCGCGCCGACTTCATGAATCCATGTCCCCATGTTGGACATCAGCGAGGCGATCCAAAACGCCCGAAACATTGGAGCCCGCAGCGGCGCCCAGGCTGATAGTTCTTCGGTAGAGTCGAGTCCTTGGGTCAATCGGCTCTCAGCACTCGGTGTTTCAAACGTGTTTGCCACTTCAATCGTTTTAATCGTCACGACGACAATTGGTCGGTAATCGTTGTGACCTACGGTTTGATTATTGCCAAGGTGACTAGTGCTGCTTCCACGTTGAACTTGTGGGTAACGAGCGAAAAGGGGTCAGCACTAGTGCATTTTCTTCACACCTGCGTAGCCGACCATTTTCAGGTTCAACAAGACTCATGATTGATGTTCAAGGTTTGACCAAGCTGTACGAAGATTTTCTCGCCGTCGATGACGTGTCATTCTCGCTGTCGGCAGGTCAGATTTGTGGATTGGTTGGGCCCAACGGAGCCGGAAAAACAACGACACTCCGCTGTCTGGCCGGTCTGATTCCCGCAACCGCCGGTAGCCTGAACGTGGCGGCTTGCAACTTGTCCCAAGATCCAATCCAGCTGAAGCAGCGGTTGGCTTACGTTCCCGACGATCCCCCGTTGTTTGATGACTTGACCGTCGGTCAGCATCTTGGCTTCATCGGCAAGCTTTATGGCGTTGCAGACTTGACCTCGAAAGCTAATCGGTTGCTGCAATATTTCGAGCTTGCGGACAAGACGAATGCCGGGGCGACAACGCTTTCCCGTGGGATGCGACAAAAGCTGGCCGTCTGTTGCGCTTATCTTTTTGACCCGCAAGTCTTGTTGTTGGACGAACCATTGACGGGACTTGACCCGCCAGGGATCCGCGCATTGTTGGCTTCGATTCGGCTCCGTGCCCAAGCCGGTGCAACGGTGGTGATCAGCAGTCACCTGTTGGCGATGATCGAAGACGTGTGCACTCATCTGCTGGTGATGCAACACGGTCGCGTGCAGTACTTCGGGGCCGCCGAAGAATTGCGAGCACGTTTCTGTGATGCCAGGTCGCTGGAGGAGGCATACTTTGCCGCTACGCATGATGGCCTGGGCAAACCTGCGGCAGCGGACGTTGTCCAAGCCGCCCCGGTGACGATTCCCATTCAGGCGTTTCAAAACGGAGCATCCCGGTGAATCGAGACTCAATGGGCTGGGATCACTTTTCTGTTCATCGACAACTTGGACAATTGAATTTGCAAAGAGCGATGTTTCGCTGGCGGCGAATGCTGCTGCGGCTCCGTTCACCGCGGCGAATCATTGCCACCAGTTTGGCCGTCGCCTTCTTCCTGCTTTACATTTTCAGCGGGATCTTCATCTTGTCGGCTCGCCAACCGGCGGATCCCGAACGTTTGCGGCTTTGGCTCTCCGGCGGCATGGTGATTTATGCGGTGTATCACCTGCTCCGCTCCGTTTGGACGCCGCGAATTGCCGACCTGGAATTGACCGCGGCCGAACAACTTTGGTTGACCGGAGCGCCGCTTCAACGGTCATCGTTGGTGGTCTATCACATCGGCAATGTCTTTTTCGCGAGCATGCTGAAGGCATGCCTGCTGGCCGTGGTGCTGGCCTATGATGTGAGCCACGTGGAGTTGCTGGTTCTGGGTGTTTTTGGCGCGTTGGTCTTGCTGGAGACGACGCGGTTGGGGATCGTTCGCTGGTCTGCAGGCTTGGATCGAGATCGGCAAATCCGGATGCGAATTTTGGCGACGGCCTTGGCCGTATGCATTGCGCTTCAGGTTCTTGCTCGTCTGTTTGCTGCCACGCCCGCAGGGTCACCGACCTGGTTGTATGTACTAAACTCCTTTCATGCACTTGGGGAAACGGCATCCTGCCAGGCGATTCAATGGTTGTCATTGCCCTGGATCGCATCAGCAGAACTGGCGGTCACCGAAAACTACACGCTCGGCACACTGCTGTCCATGTTGCTTTCCGCCGCCCTGCTCCCCGCCTCGATCGCGCTGGTGATTTACACCGATGCGTGGGCGTGCCGGCAACGTTTGCAGCGTGAACAACAGCGGCTGGCGGCTGGAGATTATGAACGAACTCAGCACGGCGGAGATGCATCGCCCGAGGATTTGGGCCTGTACGGTTGGTTCGTTTCGATGCTCGAGCGATTCACGTCGGCCTCGGATGGTAAGATCGTTGCACTGATTGCACGTCAAAGTGTCAGTGTGCGACGTTACTGGGGCACGATCGTCTTCAGCTTTATCGTTCCGTTTGCATTGTGTCTTTCGCCATTGCTGACGGGGCAAATCACCGAACAATGGATCTTTGTCGTCGGTGGAATTGCGCTCTGCACAACATTGCTGGCCCCGCCGGCGCTGCGGCTGGATTTTCGGCGTGACCTGCGGAGGATGGTTTTGTTGAGATCTTTGCCGGTGCGGCCGCTGCAGATGGTTTTGGGGCAACTGGCGTTTCCGATTCTGATCACGCTGCTGTTTCAGTGGGCAACGATTGTGATTGCCGCAGCGGTGACGCATCCCGGCGTTTGGCAAGTCGTGTTGTGGACAGGCACGCTTAACGCGTTGGCCGTGTTTACGTTTGCCGGCGAAAACGCACTATTCCTGGCGTATCCCCACCACGAGAGAGCAGAAGGGATCGCGATGATGATCCGCGCCAAGTTGACTTTCTTGGGCAAGGCTGCCTTGATCGGCTTGGCGCTGCTGGTGTTGGTCGTTTGGGGTGTCCTTACCCGAGAGTTGCTGCCGGAACTGATCAGCACGCCGGCATTCGTTGGTGGAGCGATTGCGGCAGCCTGGATGATGGCATTGATCGCGGTTGCCGCAGCCGCCTGGTGTTGGCGACGATTCGACCTGGCTTGCGACATCCCCCCGGAGTAGCTGGGCTACGACAATAGGAAGTAGCCCGCTGATAATCGTCGATTGCTTCGCAAACGAACGGGGAAGACAAAACGTTCGTTCGCGGAGAGGCCGTGAATTTACTGTCGACCGACGCTCCGCGTCGGAACGGTAAAACAAACCATTCGTTCGCGGGGCGAACGACGACGATCATTGCCAACCAGAACGACTACACCAAGTTCTCGATCACGTGCCCGAACACATCGGTCAAGCGGAACGGCCGGCCTGCATGAGTGAACGTCAGTCTTTCGTGATCGATTCCCAGTTGATGCAGGATCGTGGCTTGGATGTCATGGACATGAACCGGATCTTCGCTCGGATGAAAACCGAGCTCGTCCGTCTTGCCGATGGTTTGACCGCTACGGACACCTCCGCCCGCCATCCACATGGTGAAGGCTTGGGGATGATGATCGCGGCCAAGTTTTCGTCCCAGCGCGCCGCTCGCCTCGACCATGGGTGTCCGCCCGAATTCGCCGCCCCAAACCACCAGCGTGTCATCCAGCATTCCCCGTTGCCTGAGGTCTTTGACCAGTGCGGCACAAGCCTGGTCGGTCTGTTTGCATTGACCTCGCACACCGCCTTCGACATTGCTGTGATGGTCCCAGCCCGAATGATAAAGCTGAATGAACCGCACACCGCGTTCGGCAAGCCGCCTGGCAAGCAAACAATTCTTTGCAAATGAGCCGCCGTCGTTTGCCTTGACGCCGTACATGTTGAGTGTTGACTGCGATTCTCCCGAGAAGTCCATCAATTCGGGGGCGCGTGATTGCATGCGGTACGCCATCTCGTACGATTCGATCCGAGTACGAATGTCGTCGACTTTCAGCTTTTCAAGTCGCCGACGATTCAGCTTTGCCACCAGGTCTAACGTGTCGCGTTGTGTGGCTTGATCGATGCCAGCGGGATTGGCGATGTGCAAAATGGGATCGCCGCTGGCCCGAAAAGGAACACCTTGATGCTGACCGGGCAAAAAACCTGCGCCCCACATGGAGGCCCCGCCGGACAAGTTGCCGCCACTTTTCAGCACCACGAATCCAGGTAAATCGTCGGCCTGGCTGCCGATCCCGTAGCTGAGCCAGGAACCCATGGATGGCCGGCCGGGGATTGGGCTGCCGGTGTTGACGAAGATCTGCGCCGGGGAATGGTTGAATTGATCGGTGTGAACGCTTTTGATGAATGCCAGATCATCGGCAACTTCTGCCAGGTGCGGAAGCATTTCCGAAAGTTCGGCTCCCGACTGACCATGCTTTGCGAACTTGAATCGGGGGGCCAGTACCGCGGCATCAGGTTGTATGAACGCGTATCGCTGGCCGGCAATCACCTCGGGTGGAATCGGCTGTCCTTCCAGTTCGATCAGCTTGGGTTTGTAATCGAAAAGCTCTAGCTGGCTTGGTGCACCCGCCATGAACAGGTAAATCACACGGCTGGCTTTCGCGGGGTGATGCAGACCGCCGGCTGAGATCGGCGCAGCCCCGGCGTTTTTCCCGAATTCACCGAGCAGCATCGAGGCGAGCGCAAGTTTGCCCACACCGATACCGCAAGTTTCAAACAGCTGCCGTCTGGTTTGTTGTTTTAGTTGCATCGACTTGCTCAGGGGGTGGTGATAGCTTCGTCGGTATTGATCAGGGCCCGCGCCACCAGCGTCCAAGCTTGCTTGCCTTTGGAATGCCGTTGGTAAAAGTCAACGATCGCCCGCAACTCCTCGGGATCGGGGGCGCGAACCAGCAACCGCCGGAAGATCCGCGCGGCAATCTGTTCGGCAGTGCCGTTGGGGCCGACGTCACGTACCGCGGATGCAGCCAATCCTTGGGCGATTTCCATATACATGGCGTCGTTCAGCAGCGTCAGTGCTTGCAGCGGTGTGGTGCTGCGATCGCGGCGGGCGACGCAAACTTCTCCTGTTGGTCCATCAAAGCTGATGTATGCGGCGAAGGGTGCCGTCCGCCGGCTGAACGTGTACAGCGATTTGCGATAGCGATCGGCGCCGCTGGAAGCGTTCCACTTGGGACTCCCGTAGGCCATCTGCGAAACGCTGGCCGGCTGCGGCGGATAGACACTGGGTCCGCCAATCTTGCGAGTCATCAGGCCGGTTGCCGAAAGCAGGCTGTCGCGAATTCTTTCGGCGTCCAACCGCCGATGTGGAAAACTGGATATCAGCCGATTGCCGGGGTCGTTTGCCGCCGCCGCGCCGACTGCCTGTCGATAGGTGGCGGAGAGAACAATCTTGCGATGCAGCCGTTTCATCGACCAACCACCGCGCGTCAGTTCTGCTGCCAGGTAATCGATCAACTGCGGATGCGATGGGAGTTCGCTTTGAGTGCCAAAGTCGCCGGCGGTGCGAACAATACCGGTGCCAAAAAACTCACGCCACGCGCGGTTCGCGGCGACGCGACCGACGAGCGGGTTCTTGTCACTGACAAGCCACTGCGCCAGCGCCAAACGGTCTTTCGGTTTGTTCGGGTCAAGCGGCTCGAACATGGCCGGCACGGCAGGCGGAACCGCTTCTGTTGGTTGCAAGTATTCGCCGCGATGATGCCGGTGGGTTGTCCGCAGATCGTCCTTTGACCGTTCGCGGAACACCAGCGTCCGCACAGGTTCTGGTAGCGAACGCCGAAGTTTGTCGATCGGCTTGCGATGCTCTTTTAGCAGTTCGCTGGTCTGAACGTATTGACGTCTCAGTTGGTTTTGTGACGCACGGTCAAGCTCACCTTTGCCGGCACGAACATCGTACAATCGCGACTCCAATGCGGCAGCAGACACAGCAGCGACGGCACCACCGGGTTGGCTGGTCACCGCGATGCGAAAGTGACCGAGGGCGGCCGCAAAGTGCCGTTCAAACAACAGTTCAATCGTCCACGGCTGGTTTGATTGAAAGGGCTGGGCGAAGTTGACGACCAATCGATTCGCGGTACCCTGCCGGTCAGAAGTTGACCAGCCGGTCGAACCGCTGCCGTCCAGAACATTGGCGGCATCAGCGCTGCCGCTGCCAACACTGATTTTTCCGTAACTTGCGGAAGGACGTGCCAACGCGACGTCCTGGATGCCGACGCGAACGTTGAATTCGCTCAAGAAAAAATCGCCGCGGCGGCCTTCGTAAAACGCCATACCGGGCCCGCCGGCCGGCAACGACGGATGAGGCAACGCTTCCAAGCGTAGGGCCGTCAGCGGTTCCGCCGTTGGCGGCATCCGCAGCGTGTAAACATCACGTTTGGTGACATCACCGGAGGCCAGAATCGAGCCCGATTTGGTCAGCGACAATCGCGGCATCGTGCTCTTCATCTCCTCCGGTCGAAGCACCCTCCAGTCGCTCGCCGTTTCGATCTGCTGTTGATACCAGATTGCGTAGTCGGCTCGAATCAATTCGTGTTGCGGATCCTTGGAGTTCAGAACTGTTGTGGCGAGTTGGTTTTCCAAGCGGCGGATTTGTTTTTCGATTTCACGCCGCTGCTCGCGAACCTCCGGCGGATCAGCTGTCAATTCAGGCTCGTCCGCGTTGTTCATCAACGCCAGCAGCGAGTAGTAATCGGTGTGAGTGATCGGATCGTATTTGTGCGTGTGACATTGGGCACAGCCGGTCGTTAGCCCCAACCAAACGGTTCCCGTGGTGGCAACTCGATCCACCATTGCGTAAAAGCGGTATTCCAAAGGATCGATTCCACCTTCTTCGTTCAGCATCGTATTGCGATGAAAGCCAGTGGCGATTCGTTGATCGGTTGTTGCAGCGGGCAGCATGTCGCCGGCCAGTTGCTCGATGGAAAACTGATCGAAGGGCATATCGGCGGCAATCGCAGCGATCACCCAATCGCGAAAAGGCCAAACCGTTCTCGGTCGGTCTTTCTCGTAACCGTTGGTGTCACTGTATCGAGCCAGATCAAGCCAGCTGCGGGCAAACCGTTCGGCGTAGTCGGGCGATGCCAATAATCGATCCACCAAATTGCGGTATGCCAGCGGGTCTTCATCGTTGATAAAGCGATCGACCTCTTCGGGCGTTGGCGTGATGCCCGCCAAATCGAGATACAAGCGACGAATCAGATTCGCTTTTGCCGCGGGCTCCGACGGCGACAAGCCGGCTTGCTCCATGCGTTTGATCGTGAACCGGTCGATGGCAGTGCGGCACCAACCGCTGGCGTTAACATCGGGTACCGTGATCGGCTTGGGCGGCACAAATGACCAATGAGTTTCGTAATTGCCGCCGGCGGCAATCCAGGCGCTCAGGATGTCGATCTCGTGCTGGTTCAGTGGCACATGAGCATCGGCTGGTGGCATCCTGGTATCGGGATCGTCACTGGTGATGCGCGTGAATACTTCGCTGTCATCGATGTCACCTGGCTTGATCGCCTGATAGCCGCCCAGGTCTGCAGTTGCGCCTGCTTGAGTATCCAAACGCAAATCGGCTTGACGTGCCTCGGGATCCGGGCCGTGACAGGTAAAACAATGCTTGGCCAGGATCGGCCGAACCTCGCGGCCGAAATTGACTTTCTCGTCGCCAAGACACTGCGGGCAGGCGGCAAAACAGAATATGCCCCAAAACGTGATCACGGCTGGCACGCGGCGAGCAAAGAAAATCAATAAGGATTGGGATCGAGACATGTCACTATTTTATCTGCAACGCTGCGATAGGCCAAAGGTGCCTGTAGTGGGGGTAAGCTTTCGGCAGCGCCTGTGACGGTTCGTCGCAACCGCGCTGCCAAGCTGCACGCTTATGCCATCAGATGTCATGCGACTGTATCGCCTGTTCGCGGGCTTGGCGTGCTTCCACGGCACCATCATAAATCTCATGGGCCACCAAGGTCAGCATACCGAACAGTAAAGGAATCACATAATACAACAGTCGAAAAATCAACACCGATGCCAACACCGATTCACCCACGCTGTCTTTCAGCAGCGTCAGCAAAACAAGTTCCAGCACTCCCAGTCCGCCGGGGACCTGGGTCAACAGTGCGATTGACAAAGCAGTCATGTATGCCGCCAAGACAAGTGCAAATGGCACGACCGCATCGCCGGGTAAGACCAGGTACAACGCCGTGGCCGAAATGAACATGTCGACCGCGGACACAGACGCTTGCACCGCCATCAATCCGGGACGCGGCAATCGCAAGTGCAACTCTCCCAGTGGCCACGGTTTTCGCCACACGAAACAAGCGATCAAATAACAGATCGCCAAGGTCAGCAGAATCACCCCCAGGGTTCGTGTTCCGAACGGCAGCTGAATGTGTTCGGGCAACTCCAGGGGAACGGAAACGAGCACGATTCCACCCAGGAACCACAGACCACTCCAAAAACTCAAACCCAATATCGAGATCAAGGCAACAATCTGCCGTGCCGATAGCCCCCACTGACTGTAATAGCGAAATCGAATCGGCGTCCCTGCCAGAATCGCTCCCAAGTTGTTACCTAACGAAAACCCCACGAACGCAACCAAAGCCACACGTCGTAGCGGCAACGACCGGCAAATGTACCGCAAGGCCAATAGGTCATAGCAGATGAACAGGCCATAGTTCATGGCGATCAATAGCGCAGCGATCGCCAAGTACAGCGGAGGTACCGTCGTGATTCCGGAAACAAATTCTTCCCAGGTGATGGTCCGCGCTTCTTTGATCAATAGCCGCATGGCCAGCGCAAACAGGATGGCCGCGAAAATTGGGCCGGCGATCGCGCGTATTTTTCGTTTCGACAACGTGAGCAATCGCAAACAGGGGATATCGGGAACGCTGTGTTGACTACGTGCCCGCATCGGTGGGCAATCTGGTCAGTCCCCGAAAACCCTCACATTGTCGGCCCCAGGGATCGGAGGCCGCAAGGGGCATTTGCGGTGACAACAGCCAACGCCATGTCGAATCGAAACCGATACAGCGAGTCCACTTCCGAAGAAGACTTTTTCCGACCACACTGATGACTTGACTGGATTGCTCGCATTCTAATCAGACACCTGAGTCCAAGAACATGAAAACCGTTCGTCACGAATTAGTCGTTCTGGGTGGTGGGCCAGCTGGATATGTCGCCGCCATTCGTGCTGCTCAACTTGGCATCGATGCCGCATGTATCGACGAAAACGATCGTTTTGGCGGCACCTGTCTGCGAGTCGGCTGCATCCCCAGCAAGGCTTTGCTGGAATCGAGTCATCTGTACCAGGAAGCCAAGGAATCGTTCTCGCAGCACGGTATCAAGCTTGGCGGCGTCGATTTGGACCTGACTGCGATGATGGCCCGTAAGGACAAAATTGTCGATACGCTTACCGGCGGTATCGACATGTTATTCCAGAAGCGCAAAGTCACGCCGTATCGCGGACGCGGAAAGCTGCGTGACATCGAGTCGGTTTTGGTTGACGGCGACCAGCCGACGCTTGTCCAGGCCGATCGGATTTTGATTTGTACGGGCAGCCGGCCAGCGACGCTGCGCGGAGTCGAAGAAGACAATGATCGCATCGGCAACAGCACGACCGCATTGTCGTTTCCAGATGTGCCTGAGCGCCTGGTGGTGATCGGCGGCGGCTACATCGGATTGGAACTCGGCAGCGTTTGGAATCGCCTGGGCAGTAAGGTCATTGTGCTCGAGGCGCTCGATCGAATTTTGGCCGGCATCGATTCAGAAGTTGCCCAACTTGCGCACCGAACCTTCAAAAAACAAGGCTTGGAGTTCCACACCAAGACGTTTGTCGAATCAGCCACGCGAGACGGTGAACAGTGCGTGGTTGCCATCAAGGATGGCGATCCCATCCGCTGCGACCGTGTCTTGCTGGCGACCGGTCGCGTGCCGGCAACCGATAGCCTTGGCCTGGAAGAGATCGGCTTGGAAACCGATCGCCGCGGGTTCATCCCGGTGAATGAAAACTTCGAAACATCGGTGGAAGGAGTCTTCGCAACCGGCGATTGCATCGGCGGCGCCATGCTTGCTCATAAAGCGATGGAGGAAGCGATGGTTTGCGTGGAACGAATGGCCGGGATCAAAAGCCACATCAATTACGATGTCATTCCCGCAATCGTTTACACGCATCCCGAGATCGCGACGGTCGGCAAAACCGAAGACGAATTGAAGGAGGCCGGCATTGAATATCGCAAAGGTGTCTGTCCGTTCGGCGCCAACGGCCGCGCCCGCACGTTGGGCGAAGCGGAGGGACGTGTCAAGATTTTGGCGGACGCGTCGACCGATCGAGTTTTGGGAGTGCACATCATCGGCGCCCGCGCGGGCGACTTGATCGCCGAAGCGGCCGCGGCCATGGAATACGGTGCCAGCAGCGAAGACATCGCCCGGACCTGTCACGCGCATCCGACTTTGGCCGAAGCGGTCCACGAAGCGGCGCTGGATGTGGAAAAACGTGCGATCCACACGGCCTAGCACTTACTCACCCCTGGCAAGCTATTGAGGTACGGATCATGCGTCGCTCCCCAACAGAATTCGCGTTGCGCCGCCGCTTCTTGCACCAAACGCCCTTGCTTATCGCCATTGCCGCGACAGGATTGACAATGACACCGTGTCACGCGGCTGATCCGCTTGATTACGGTGAACTCGATTCCGAAAAGTTTTTGGGCGACGTACAGACGTTGGCAATTGTCGATGCTCCGGAAGTCTTCACCGAAGGCCCCGCGGTCGACCGCGCAGGAAATGTTCTGTTCACCAATGTTGCGGCCAGCAAAATCCTGAAATGGTCGCCAAAGACAACACAACTATCCGTCTTCCGAGAGGGCAGCAACGAGACAAACGGGTTGTACTTCACTCCCGGCGGTCACCTGCTGGCCTGCGAAGGCGGTGCGCGACGAATCACCAGAACGAACATGACGACTGGCGAAATCACTGTGCTGGCCGACGGTTACCAAGGTCGCCCGTTTGCTAAACCCAATGATCTTTGCATGGACGGCAAAGGTCGTATCTATTTCACATCACGATCGGGAGTCAAAGATCCGGAGGGTGAAAACGCCAAAGCCGTCTATCGGATCGATCCGGATGGAACGGTCACACAATTGCTTCGTTGGCCCGATGTCCACATGCCCAATGGCATCGTGATCTCGCCGGACGACAAACGCCTGTATCTGATCGAGGCCCATCCGGATGCCGGCCATCACCGCGACATTCGCGTCTACGATCTGAATCCCGACGGCAGTTTGAGCAACGGTCGCATCCTGATCGACTTTTATCCAGGCCGCAGCGGCGATGGAATGTGTATCGATGCGGAAGGCAATTTGTACGTTGCCGCAGGACTTCACAAAACGCGAAACACCAGCGAGACACTCGACACGCGACCTGGGATTCACGTGATTTCACCGGCCGGACAACTGATTGCCTGGCGGGAAACCTCGGAAGACACGATCACCAACTGCACGTTCGGTGGTGAAGACCTGCAAACTCTGTACATCACTTGCGGGACGCGGTTGCTGAGCATTCGCACGGGCATCCCCGGCAAGGCCAGCTATCGCCCGCAGCAATAGCGCCCGCAGCAATAGCCTCACAGTTCCTTCCACAATCCGGCGTGTGGCGGCGGGAAGTATCCCTCTTCGTTCGCCTTGACTGGAGGCGGGCTGTCATGGTTCAGATCCTCGGGCGCTGCGCAGAACTGAAACTGTGATTGGGTCACGTCTTCCCAAGTCACGATCTGATTCATGTGCGCCGCCGCGCGACCCATCAGTGAGGCGTAATCGGAGTACACCGCCCGCTTTGCTTCGTTGTGCGGTTTGTCGTTGCGGATGCTGTCGATGAAGCTAATCCATTCGTAATCCCAGGGAGTTTGTGTGTCTTCCTTCGGCGTCCAGGCAATGTTGTCGCTGTCGATCCGATGATCTTTGAACATGTGAACCGTTGCCGCGTGGACGTTTCCGGAGAACTGCCCCGCTCGCTTGGATCCGTGGACATACGTGGCGAACTCGCTGTGCCCCTTGAGCGCGCGGCGGAACCCACAAAAGGCTTTCTTGCCGTTGGGGAAGGTGAACTCCATGGAGTACATGTCAAGATTCTGGCCGTGGTCTTCGCTGCCAACTTCGCGACCGCCGAAAGCATGACAGGAGAGCGGCCAATCATCCATCAACCAACAGCACTCGTCGATCTGGTGAATCAGGTTGTCGACCATATGCCCGGAGCCGACCCAAAACAAGTTGACCTTACCAAACTTCAGCTGCTCGACCAGATCATTGGATTTGTCGCCCTGGTCCTTCATCCAGCGACGTCCGGTCAACCGGTTGGCTCGAATATACGAGAGCTCTCCCAACTCGCCGTCCCGGATCTTGTCGATCAAAGCTGCTCGAGCCGGAGAGTGACGGCACTGCAAGCCGGCGGCGATCTTGACCCCGTTTGCTTCCGCCGCTTCGCCGGCTCGGAGCATCCGCTGCAGACCTCCGGGATCGGTCGCAAACGGTTTTTCCATGAACACGTTGATCCCTTTACTGACCGCATACTCGACGTGCACGGGCCGAATGTAAGCGCGGGTCGTGCACATGGCGACGTCACCCGGTTTCAGCAGATCGATCGCTTGCTTGTAGGCCTCGAAGCCCAGGAACTTTCGATCGTCGGAAACATCGATGCTGTCAGGATACTTCTCGCCAAGCGCCACCAGCTTGCTTTCGATCTGACTTTCATGCAGATCAGCCATTGCGAACAGCTTGATCGGTCCTTGGTTACTGGTATTGAGCGCGTTGGCAACCGCGCCGGCACCACGATTGCCGCAGCCAATCAGTGCCAGGCGAATGGTATTGTCTTCCGCCGCATGCACCGCTGGCGGCGAATAGGTCAGCGCCGTCGTCCCTGCCAGCAACACACTTGCCTTGCGAATGAATTCCCGTCGATCTGATTTGGAAACATCGTGATGGTCAGACATCGGACTTCCTCATTGAGGGGGACAAGTTGGATCAAGGGGAATCTATTCTACTGAGTTTCTTTGCTTCTGCCGGACTTTGATTTCCTGTGATCACTTCTTGACCATTGCGTCCCGGTCAAGCCGGCTGGCGCCAGCGAGTTTTCCCAGCATCATTTCAACTCGCTGCGGTTCCCGAGACGCACGGTTCGATTTCTCTGACGGATCGTCAGTGATATTGAAAAGCTCGATCGACTGATTCGGTTTTGTGCCGCTGACGACAAGCTTCCAGTCTGCCAGACGCAGCGACGATGCCCGCCATCGCGGCCCAGCAATGTAAATGGCTCTCGCCGGCAAAGGCTCGGCATCCAGCAACATCGGAGCCAAGTCTGTGCCGTCCCACTTCAGCTCTTGTTTGGCACGATAACCGGCAAGATGACAAAACGTGGGCATCCAATCGCAGATGAACACCGGTGAATCGACTTTGCCGACACGAATTCGATCGGGCCAAGACACGATTGTCGGGACACGCGTGCCGCCTTCGTAAATCGTTCCCTTTTGACCGCGTAGCGGATGGTTGTTGCCCGGCAGCTTACCGCTGGGACAGCCGTCGTCGGGATAAGGCTGCGTGTTGTTGGTCGCGGTGCTTCCGCCATTATCGCTGGTGAATACGAACAGGGTGTCGTTGCGAACACCTGCTGCTTCCAAAGCTGAAAGAATTCGTCCCAGTGAATCGTCCAGGTGCATCACGCAGGCGGCGTAGTGACGCGGTACTTCGCCGCTGATCGACGCGGGCACTTTATCCAGCCACTCCTGAGGTTCCTTCAGCGGCAAGTGCACGGCGGTCAGCGGCACGTACAGAAAGAAGGGCGAATCACCGCGTGCCTGAATCCAGTTCACAGCTTCATCGGCAAGCAAATCAGTCACGTGCCCCTTCTCTTCCAGCAATTCGCCGTTGCGATGCCAGGTGATCGAGAAAGGACCTTTCTTGTAGCGGTGATTCCAGGGACTGACTCCACCAGCCAGCGATCCGTAAGCGTGCTCAAAACCAAAGTGATTCGGTCCCCACTCGGACTTGGAACCGAGATGCCATTTTCCGATCAAGCAGGTGTCGTAACCTTGTGCACGCAGCGCGGTAGCCAGCGTCACGGTATCCCATGGCAAAGCACGTTCGTTGGTTGGCGTTGTCACACCGAAGCGACTCCAGCAACGACCGGTTAGCAAACCAGCCCTGGTTGGGCTGCAGACCGGTGCAACATAGTGCTGCGTTAATTCAAGTCCTTCACTGGCAAGCCGGTCCAGATGCGGCGTGGGCGCGTTGCCGCCATGAAACCCAACGTCCGCCCAACCCAGATCATCAGCAATCATGAAGACAATGTTCGGTGGCGCAGGCCTCTGCTCTGCCGCTGAAACAAGAGACGACGCGTTAGCAGCCAACAACAGGAAGCAGAACGAGACGAATGCCATTGCTTGAGTTTTCATGTTGGTGGATTGACCTTTCGTGCAGCCGAACACAGCCAAGGGGTTGGCACCGTAAACGAGTGCTCTGCCAGGATTTGATCTTCGGGGTCAGCCGCTGAGCCCACGGTTCTTGTTGCAGGAACCGGACGCTAGCGCGTGCCGGCTGATGGTGTTCGCGCGTTCTGTTGTTGTTCGCGTTTTTTTACGTCCTTGGGGTGCTTGGAAAACGATTCGAACACGTCGCCAACGACGCGATCAGCCAGTTGGCCGAGTTCGCTTAGGATAATGGGTTCGGCTTCGGGGGCCAGCTTGGAGGTGTTCGGTTCGTAACCGCCGACTTGATAAGCTTCCTGGGTCGCGATGTAGCCGACGTGTCCGTTCGCGTAGCCGATGATGATCGGGATAGCGCGGTCGGCAATCGCTTTTTCCAGCTTGATACCGTATTCGACCATCGGCTCGCCGGGCATCGTCAGCAGCAGATAAGGTCCGATCTTCATCGCCTGCAATTCGGCCTTGATGCGACCCTCTTTGCCTGGCAATGCGACAATTTTTCCGGCGACTCGGATCTGATAAAACTCGCTACGCTGTTTCAGTTCTTCGCGCGTTACATTGCGGGCCAAGGCACGGACGACCGCGCCGCCCAGATCACGGCCAGCCCATTGGATGTCAGCTTCATCCGCACAGCGATAGGGATAACCGGGCAGATTCGGTCGGATGTCGCCGGCACAGCCCTGCAGGAACAGGGAACTGGTCTCCCCGCCGTAACACATTTCCACAAACGCTTGCGCCTCACCCGGAAAATCCGCACTCATTTTTGGATAACCATTTGGATACGGCAGCGACCCCTTATCTCCCCAAGTGAAGAAACAGGGGTGACAAACCGCATGCATCAGAACCGCCAAAGGCGTCAATGAGTTGCCGTCGTCAAACCGCAACACTTTCACACGTGGATCGTTTGGTCCATCTGGATTCAGCCTCACGACAGCTCTTCCGTTGATCACTTTGCGGCGATTGATACCGAACGTGATTCGATCCTCGCCGTAACCGACGCTGACCGGCCGCATGTTGGACGCGGCACGTTTTGCCGCGGCGCCAAGCTTATCGATCAATTGCCGCAACCACTGCGAATCAGCATCGCAGGGTGGTCCCGAGTGATTGTGAGATGCCGCAATCAAAATGTTTGCGGCGGGCACATCTGTCACTTTTTCAATTCGCTGACGCGCCGGTTTGACAATCACGTCGTAGGCGCCGAGCAAATCCATGGTCACGATCGCGGCTTTCGTTTCACCATCGTCCAGGATCAATACTCCGGCACGAAGCGGGTCACGGACGCCGGTGACGATGCGGCGATGACCAGCGACTTCCGTTCCCTGCACTTCATCCGGCGTGATATCGACCTTGGCCACGCCCGCTTTCAGGTTTGACTCAGCGGTGAACTGACCGTCGGCCGCGCTGACGTCCAAGGCGGCACAGTCGGTGAAGACAAGAACGACGATCGGGAACAACAATGAGGGTTTCATGTTTTTGATTCGCTTCTTGATTCAATTGGAATCAGTGAGTTTCTTTAAGTCGGGCAGGTCATAATAACGCAGGACGCCGTGAACGGCATTGTGCAACTGCGAGTGTGCACGGCTGGATCGCATGAGTTCACGCCAGGAATTCAGGCTGCCTTTGGTGTCGACTGTGGAGATCAGGTTTGGCTGCAACGCCGCCGCATGCCAGGCCGCTGGTCCGAATTCTCCAGCGGAGATCAGACGAACAGAATCGCCGCTGTGCTGCTTCCTTAACCAATCGGCGCAACCGAGCATGTCTTCGGTCCGCATTGCCAAGAAAGAGCGGCCCAACATATAAGCGATGTAGTAATCCGCGCCGAAGAACCGCCAGTTCCGGGTCTTCGTTTCGCCGCTGTCACGGACTTCAACAATCAGCACGGGATGACCCTCGGCATTGAACTGCTCTGCTTCTTGGATGGCCGAGTTGATTCCCGCCGGGGGAGTGATCAGTACCGGTTGGGCGTCTCCCTGTGGCCAATGCAGCGCCGGCAAGACAATGCCGGGTTCCGGATGAAAGATGAGCCCTCGAATCATCGTCGATTGTGCCGTGGCAACTTCGGTCGGCTGAGGGAGGGAACCGCGAATCTCTTCAACCCTCGGATTCGGCAATGCCTCCAGTGGCCGAATACCGGTGACCTCTCGCACGATCTTGTGTGTCAACTTGGGTCGACGACCGGCAAGTTGTCGCGCGTAGTCGACATACAGTTCAAAGATCGACCGTTCGCGGGGAAGCTTGCGAACTTGACCATCGGGTGTGACCTGCAACTCCGCATCGGAGCGGATGGGAACTTCTGCTGGCTCGAAAACTTCGATCTGTCGCCCTTGCAACCAGCGCGCAAAAAATCGCACCGCGCCCTCACGCAAGGATCGACTGAAGCCGTGTTTGGCACCCGCTTCGATCAGCTCGATCCGCTCCGGATAGCCGAGCTTTGTGTAAACGCGTTTGGCTTGTCGAAATGCTTGCCACGTGCCTTGGATCGGAACGAAGTCGTCACTTGCGGCCAAAATTAGCGTCGGCTTCGGAGCCCGGGCAAGGATAAAGTCGGGATGGTCGAAGCCGTCACGGATCTGGGCAAACAAGTTTTGCTCGGCGTCACCAGGACCGGGGCTTTCGTTCTTACGCCGATGCGTGGTCATGAAGCAACCGGGTGCCGCCGCCGCAATTCGTTGGTCGTATGCCATCAGGTAACTGGTCAAATTACCGCCGCCGGAATTGCCGGTGCAGCCGATTCGCTGCGAATCTACGTCGGATCGACTACAGAGATAGTCGATTGCGCGAATGGCATCCCAGACCATGTAGCTGGCCAGACTGCGGCCAAGCAATATAGGTGCGACACCGAGCTGCTGATGTTCGCCGCTGGCTCGTTGCGCTGGATTGCCATCGGCCGCGATGATCTGCTTTCGTTCGCCCTGACCGATGGGGTCAAAGCACAGCACGATGAAACCGTTTTGTGCCAGCAAGCGATTGGCGCGTTGATAGTCGCCGTACGCTTTGCCGTTCTCGGCGTGTCCCACCGGATGCAGAATCGCAGGAAACGGACCTTTACCGCCGGGACGATACACATTTGCGGTGACGTGAAAACCGGGCTGACTCTCCAACAGTACTTTTTCAATCGTAAAACCGCCCTCGTTGATCGTTCCGGTGACCCGAGCGTTCAGCGGGCAGGGTTCCGGCATTTCGCCCAGTGTCCAACGCAAAAATTTACGTCGCTGTTCTTGGTAGGCGGCGATGGCCTCGCGCGACGCCAGTGCGCTCTTCAGTTCTTGTAATCGCCCATCCAAAGCCGCATGAACGTGACCACGCAGGAACGCGCGCATCATCTGCTGCGACGGTTCGGCGGCAAAGTCCGCCGGCAAGATGCGGTAGTTGCTTTGAGCCCGCGCAGCGATGTTGAAAGCGAAGACGAGCATGGCGGCAAGAGCGAGAGTTTTCAAGAGTTGCCTGCTGTTGTTCTACGCGGATCATTCCGTGACCGGAAAATCAAGCACACGGATTTTGGCTCTTCCGCCAACGTACTCCCCATCCTTCAATGGGCGGCCGTTGGCGTTGGGCGAGTCGGATGTTAGCAGTGCCAGTCGACGGCCGTCGGGATGCAGACTGATGCTGCGGCCGTTGGGGAGCTTCTTGCTGGAAAAGAAAGCTTCGTCGTCTTCGGGACGCCAGAACCAAACGTGGCCTTTGCCGGGAAAGGCACATGAAGTCGCCATTACGAAGCCTTGCGGATGAAAGCGGGCGTCATAGGAAAAACCATCACTTGTGTCTCCCATCGGCATCTCGCGCCGCTGCTCGCCGCTATCCCAGTCGTAGACAAGCACACACGGCGTTCCTTTAGCAAATCCGCCACCCGGTTCTTTTTGGCCGCCGCAAAGCAGCCACTTGCCGGCAGCATCGAAGTGCAGATGCCGGGCTCCGCCACAGTGTTGAATGCGTTCCTTGTCCACGTCGTGCGAATAAAGAATGCTCGCGTCCAAGCGGCGCGCCTCTTTGCTTTCGGCGAGGTCCCAGTGCCGAACCACTCCTTCCAGATCGCCGGAGACCAGCGACTGGCCATCCGGATGAAAACAAACACTGAACACTCGCCGCGGGTGGGGTAACTCGCACTGTAACTTGCCGTCTTCGGTGGACCACAGTCGAACGGCCGAACCGTTACCGCCGGTGGCCACAAGTTGCCCATCCGGGCTGACCGCCAGTGCTCGAATCCAACCGTCGTGAGCTTGCGGCAGTCTCCAAATCGGTTGCGGAGATTCATCGGCGAAAGGCCAACAAGCCAATTGTCCCCACGAATCGGCCGTCAGCAAACGTTGTTGGCCTGGCTGAAAGTCCAGGCACTGCACCCAGCCGTTGTGCCCGGTCAGCGGCGAGAGAAGTCGTGGTGGCTCCGCGGTCATGTCCCAACGCTGAATCGTCGCGTCGTAACCGCAGGCGATCAAGAAATGACCGCACCCGGAAAACCTCGCCTGCCAAAGCTGGCGATCATGCTCAAGGACAACATCGTTGTCGCTGGGCGTCAGCTGGTATCGTTTGAGCAGTTCGGGAGTCATTGAAAAAACGCAAGCCGGCAGCTCACGCCAGTTAAGTTAATAGTTCTTTAATCGGACTGCATTCTTCATTGGCGACTGGCAAGGGTTGGCCATTGTTATCGTATTCCATCATCCCTTGGGGAATCTCGAGTGCCCGAAACCAGGTGTGGAACAGGTGGCCGATATCGTACTGTTGGCCGTCGATAAACGTGCCCAGTTGGTTGGTTTTGCCGACAACGTGTCCGGATCGAATCCCGGCGCCGCCCATGACCACTGACCAGGCTTCGGGCCAATGATCGCGTCCGACGTGAGAATTGATTTTCGGCGTGCGACCGAATTCGCTCATCGCTATCACCAACACATTATCCAACATGCCGCGGTCGTGCAGGTCTTCGATCAGAGCGGCGAACGGCTGATCGAACTGGGGAATCAGACTCTCACAAGCGTTGAAGTTGTCGCCGTGACTATCCCAAAAATACGAATTCACTTTCACGAAACGGACACCCGCTTCGATCAGCCGCCGTCCCATCAACATGTGTCTGCCCAGTGCATGCCGGCCGTAACGGTCCTTGTCTCGTTCGGAAACTTTTGACTCGTCGAATAGATCCATCCGTTTCATCAAGGTGTCAGCGACATCAAACACGTAACTGTTGGCGTTCGTCCATTCGCGGCGGCGGCGATCGGCAAAGCGGTCGTTAAACATTGTTCGTAGCTCGTTACGAGCTTCGTTTTCTTCGGGTGTGATCGAATCGCTCTGCAGCAAATTCTCTGGCGGCTTGCCATCGCCGAAGGCGAGTGCCCCGTATTTGGCGGGCAAGAAACCAGCATCGGCCGTTTTGAAACCTCCACTCATTGGTTTGACCCAACAGTACGGCGGTAGCCCGCTGGATGTGGGTCCCATCAACTTTGCCACGGCCGAGCCCAGATAGGGATAAACAACACCGCGGTTCTTTGGATCACCGCGATTGATTCGCCCCACTCCGGCCGAATGGCTGTTGTCCTGCGTGTGCATGTTCCGCACGATTGACAGATGATGCATCTGCCTGGCGGTGTGTGGCAACAGTTCGCCGATATGAATGCCCGGCACCGAGGTTGGGATTGCTCGGTAAGGTCCTCCGAATTGCGTGTTGGGTTTGGGATCCCAGCTTTCCAACTGGCTGATACCGCCGTCGAGCCAGACAAACAGGACTTGCTTTTCCTGTTTCTTTAACTCCTCGGCGACGAGCGGTTCCAACAGCCCACCAAGTCCGCCAACACCAGCCGCGCAAGCAGCGGCACCCAGCAATCGGCGCCGCGAAACGGTGTGTTCTCGCGGTGTGCAAAGTTGTCGGCAGTTGCTCGGCGGTGGATTCATTTTTTGTTTCCGAATACCCCGTTTAACGCGATGCCGAAAGCGAGGTGGCCTTGCATCCTCGCCTGCGGCATCACGTCAAACCTTGGCGTCAGTGATTCACGGAGAACTCCATCGATGTGAGCATTGCCCAGGCGAGTCGTTTCAACGCATTTTTCTTGTGCATATTTTTCTGCTGCAGTTGCTGGCGCACGATCATTCGCTCCTCATCCTCAGGCAGCCTGCAAAAGATGCTCAGGAAAAGTTCATCGGCGACTTCGTCATCCGGCATCGTCGACAAACGCTCAATCAAATTTCCGCAGCTCGGTGACAATAGTTCCAGCAACTTTGAATCGTTCAGCAGAAATAATGCCTGCTTGACCGCGGGCGTGTAATCGATCGCTGGCTCTTTCGGTTCTCCGGCAAACGCTGCCAGAAATCGCGACTTCAGTTCTTTGAAATCTTCGCTTGGCTGGCCTTCATCCCGTGGAGCGAGACGCTGGAGATTGCCCGTTGCCTGCAACGTGCTCCAGAACAACTGTTCGGCTGTCAGTCGCCGCTGATTGCCTAACTGATAAGACTCTGGCGGCGGAACATCGTTGCCGGGCGCCATCCGGCTACTGCGCTGCCAGGTCTGGGATAGTGCGAGCTCTCGCAGCAACCACTTGATGTCAAACTGGTGAGCAGCCAGTTCATCGGCCAGCAACTCCAGCAGTTCGGGATGCGTGGCCTGGTTGGACGAGTGAAACTGATCGAGCGGCTCAACCAGTCCCCGCCCCATCATCATGAACCACATACGATTGGCGATATTTTGGCGGAACAGCCGGTTGTCTGTCGACGGCAGTGCTTCAGCGACCAGCTTAAGTGCACTGAACGATGGCGGGTCGTTCGGATCCGGTTTCCGCTTCTTGTTCTGCTTTTCTTCGGCATCTTCGGCGGGCGGATTCGGAATCTCGAATTCTTTTCCCAATGGTATTCGCGGTCCGGTGCTGCCGGACTGTTCGTCTAAGACCGAAACGAATTCCAGCTTCGCGGTCATTGACTGTTCATTGACGGC
>JBFJVZ010000021.1:0-33292 GCA_041623895.1 Pirellulaceae bacterium
GACGCTCCGCGTCGGAACGGAAAAACAAAACGCTCGTTCGCGGAGCGAACGACGACTTTCGTAAATACACAGGCTCGGAGCGAACCACGACTTTCGCACGCTGGCAGTGTGCCTGCCGGCTACCGATACCTCGCGAAGAATTGCTTACCGGTTCGAGCTGTTGAAGCCGGTTTGCGCGATTTCTTCTTCTTCTTGAATGATGATTCTGGGCGTAACCATCATCATCAAGCTGCTGGCCTGACGCCCGATGCCGACGTTTTTGAACAGACGGCTGACGTAGGGAATCTTGCTGAGCATTGGGATGCCCCGCTCGCTACGTCCTTCTGACATTCGCTTGATTCCGCCCAGCAGAATCGTGCCGCCATCGGGAACGCTGACCGTGGTTTGAATTGTCGTAAATGCGAAGGTCGGTAACTGGACCGTCGTACCCTCGACGAATTCATTTTCATTTTCCTGGTCCACGGCATCATTCTCGTCGACAACACCATCACCATTGGTGTCTTCTTCGTTACGGCTGCTTCGGTTGGTCGATCTTCGTCCCTCGTAAGTGAACGTGTCGACGTCGCCGATTTGGCTGAAGAACGGAACCAGCGTCAATCGCACAAAGCGTTTGTCGTCACTCACGATGCCCTGCACATTTAGCTGAGTACCCTCGTTGAGAACCACGATGACTGGCTGTTGGGCGACCGCAAAGTCTCCCACCACCGGCGTGATACTTGTCACAAAGGGACGTTGAGTAAAGTCGGAGATCGACGCGAACTGACCATCAAACAAAGTCACCTTGGGCGCTTGCATGACGTTGTTACGGCTGTCGCCTTGAGCCGCTTGTAGGAAGAAGAACGCCTCGATATCGCTAAGAATCGCGAATCCGATTGACGAAATTGCTCCAGCGTCAGGAGCACCAAACGGACTGGCCACGCCAAAACTGTTGTTTTCCAGAGTGATATCCAGATCGGGTGTCGGTAAGCCAGAAATCCCGTCGAAACCAATCGTCACGCTCGGTCCGCTATCGTCATCGGGAATACCGGGCACGCCCACGTTGTCATCGAACTTGACATCAAAGTCGACGCCGATCTGCTCGAAGAAGGTATCGGAAAGTGTGATGAAGCGGACTTCGATCGTGATCTGCAGGTTCTGTAGCCGCCGCAATGATTCCAATAGATCGGCAATTTGGTCATGAACGTCACTGGTTGTGCTAATCACCAGGCTCAGGTTCTGCGGGTACGGAGCCATCGTACTGGGGCCGCCCAATGCTTCCCAAGTATCTGGCACGACCGTCGTTTGGATCAAATCCATCAGCGACTGGAAGTCCGCGAATGCACCACCGCCACGAGCATTGGCCGGAGGGTTGCTGGGCCCAAAGTTACTCTGCGCGCCCATGCCGGCGTACTGGCCAAGCATGTTCGGGTTGGTCATCGATGCACTGCTTGCGTTGCCGCGAGCGAGATCGGTGACCGAAACGGGCATGATCCGAACATCCGATTGAGGATTGGTCATCTGGTAAGCCGCTCGCAAGGCACCAGCCAATCCGTCTTCGTAGCTGCTGGTAAAGTTCGGGATTGGTGTGACCAGGTCCGCAACGCGATAGGTAATTGGAAAGACTTTGCTGCGTTTGGCTTCCACACTGGTTACCATCAGCACGTCGTTTTCAATGGTGTGTGTTAATTCCAATTGTTGGAGAATGATATTCAACGCACTTTCCAAGCGAACACCGTTGGAAACATTGATGCTGACCGGCGTATCCGGTGTTACTCGGACCGCGGACAGGGCGCGATTGTCCATCACGATTGGCACACCGGCCATGGCGGACAAATCAGACAGTACTTCGTGCAGTGGACGCTGGTCGTATTTTGCGTTGACTTCGCTGGACAGCTTGCGCTGAATTGCTTGCTCCGCCACGCTCAGTCGCGAGTCGTCCCTGTTGTCGTTAAGCCGCAGATTGGAGATCGTGTTCCATGTTTTTGGATCACCGTGTGCGTAGGGCCGATCTGGGTGCACGCCTCGTGATGCCGTGCGTTCGACGTCGATCATTTCATTGGCGAATAGTTCTTCCTTGTCGGCCGCGATTTCCTGGTTCATCAACCGCCGCGTACCCATCCGGCTGTTGTGAAACATTTGAATCGCAATTGTCGATTCGGGTTTCAGCTCCTGGACTTTTTTGGCGAGCACTTCGGCTTCCTGATAGCGATGTTCGCTCATCAATTCGTTGAACGTATCGACCAGGCTGGAGACTTCTTCGTCGATGCTTGATTCCAGTGCCCGGTCGTTGTCGATGGCAGTGCGAACGGCTTCATTCTCCAAATCAAGTTCGATCTTGGCCCGATTTGCTTCGATATACTTCTTTTGCTCGAGCAGCGCGCGATCGACTTGAGCAATCAACGATCTTCTTGCGACCTCGTCAACTTTGGCGCTGTCCACGCGGCGACGCAGTCGGTTCAATTGATCGAGTGCATCCAACGGAGCGGACTCTCGAACCGTGGCGGTCTTGGCGAGTTCAGTGGTGATTTCTCGATACAGGCGTCCGACTTCCTGGCGGGCTTCCAATTCCGCCTTCTGCATCGGAGTCAACTCGGCATCGTCCGCTGTACTTGTTGCCGGCAACCGCGATGGCTGCAGCAAAGTCAGCTTGTCTTTTAATTGGCGTCGGATTTGAACTGGCAATTGGCCTTCGTGCTGCCAGGCTTCCAGAAACCGACGTCGAGCCGTTTCATTGTCGCCATCTTGCAGTGCCTGCAGCCCGGCGTAATACAATTGTTCGCCGTAGCTGTTGGCTTGCGGCGCAAGTGGACTGGTAGCGACTTCTTCGCCTTGAACCTGTTGAATCGCCCCCTTTTCTATTTGACCCGTCGAATCCGAATTGAATAGCATCTGCCTGATGACGTCGGATTCACTTGCCGGTGCGGCGCCAGCATTTTGAACCGGGCTGGCTGCTGAAGCTTGCGCGACTCCGCTTCGTTTGGCAGCGGCTTCGGCATCCAGCACAAATTGCCACACGCGCGGCTCGCCGGGTGCAAATTCTCGCTCGGGAACATTCAAAGCTTGGGCCTGCCGGGCAATTTCCATTGCCGTCGAGGTGTCACCACGATCCAATGCGGCACGGCCGACTGCGAGCAAACGCAGAGCTTCCCGTTTGCGGATCGTCAGCTCCGTTGTCTTGCTGGGAAGCGGCTGGGCGTTCGGCAAGCTGCCCAGCGGGGTTACAGCCGGCACTTGAGCTGGGAAATTGGCTTGAGCTGGGACATTGGCTTGAGCTGGGACATTGGCTTGAGCTGGGGAATTGGCTTGAACCACTGGGGGATTGGCCGCATAGGATGGGATCGCCGGCTGTTGAACTGATGGTTTGATCGTCAACAGCTGGGAATCGATGCCGGCAACCTGCAAATCCAAGCGTAGCTTGGCAAGTTCGCCGGCCAGCTGCGGGGCTTTTGGTCCCAGCACAGCCGCTTCGCGATAGCTGGTGACCGCCGACTGATAGTCTTTGCGGCTCAAAGCATTGCGGGCATGCTCGATCCATTTCTGACCTGTGGTGAGTACGGACGTCGTTCCCGCCGCTGAATTCGTCGCGGACAGCGCCGCGGGGGTATCCGGCAAAACGAACTGAGAGGATGCGTTTGGCGCTGAGAGCAACCACACTGCTGCGGTAATGCCAAGCACCTTAGGGCCGTGTACTAATGCAAGACGGTTCAACGCGACTCTCCTTCTTCGCGGTGAGACTATTAAAAACGTTTCTGTATCGGCCGGATCACGCTTCGCCTGAGACGAAGCCGATACCCCCTCCGATTCGTTGCTCGCTTTACCGAACCGATTGGACCGGTTGCGGCTCCGAAAACTGCGTCACGCCACTGGACCATCCGTGGTCGTCACTCAATCCAAATCGAGTGTCAGCGCGAGAGTTCCCGGGTTTGAACCGCAAATAGGTTGTTTCAAGTCACGGTGTCAACAGAGAAAGAAGAATTGGCCACGATTTTTTCTTTTCAATCGGATCACAACAAAACAGGACGCAGCAGTTTCACGGTACGTTCCACCGTGGGCTCAGATTCCCAGCCTCGCGCGTCCTTTTTCATGAGCGGCTTGACGGGATCTTTCATCAGCGAATCCGAGACTGTGGTCCCGAAACAATAACAAGGGATCCGCTTGCAATTCGACAAAGCCAAACTGTCGCGGATCAATGCCTTCCTGGTGCAACAGCAATGCCAGGGCAACATCGCGGACCTGCGTGCGAATTTTTGTCTTCCGCGAGGCAATCAGTTGCCAGATGTGGGCGGTGCGATCGTCGTTCAGTCGCCTCGATAGGTGCGGGCCAAGATCGTCATGATGCAAAACACAACCGCATAACATCGCTGTCACCAGCGCCGCCGCAGTCGCCGATTCGTCCGCTAGCGTTTGCCGACAAAGTTGGCCGGCTTGCAAATTACATTCATATCGCATGGCAACCATCAATCGGTCACGCTCGTTGCCGGCCTTGGGGTGGATGCTGAGCCAATTGTCTACCAGACGCTGGATAACCAAACGGTCTCCAGCCGAGACGCGCAGCGGGCCGAGTCCCGAGTGGTTGAGGGCATTCAAAATGCTCGCGGAAAGATCGGGACGACTGGGCGCGATTTCCATGGAGTCGCTGAACAGCAGCAGGGCCCAGCCGACTGCGTCCGACGTGGCCAGCCGATAGGGATCGTCGTCCCATCGTCGTTGGCAATCCGCGTTGCGGTTTCTGATCAACTTTCGAACCGTCGCATGGTGTCCGCGCACGATCCGGCCGTAAAGTCGTCGTGACCATTGATCGTCACCCGCGATCGCGGAGAATTCCCGCCATCCCGTCAGGCGAATGTCATCCGGCGATACATCCGGACTGGTCAGCCGCTCAAGCTCCCGATCGAATTCTTGCCATTCGAATTGCTGCAGCAGCTGCCATGAGGCCTGGCGTATCTCTAAAGAATTCGACCTCAGCCCCGTAGCCAATGCGGATCGGACAGCCTCGCTCGGACCTCGCTGAATCAGTTCGCGACGGGCCCGTGATCTGGATTGATAAGTTTGGTGACCAAGAAGCTCGACCAACCGATGTGCATCACCCTCGTGCTCCGCAGCGGACTTACCAGCTTCGGGAGCCCGTGATTGGGGACCCTGCGATTCTGCTCGCCGCTCAGTTGCGATCGTGCTAAACGCAACGAGCAAGAAAAGCATGCTTGTGCAAAATGAATCCATGCCGGAGGGAAACTATGGAACGAGTGGACAGTCAAGCGCCCGCAAATCTTCTGAGTCTAATTGGGCGGCGGCAAAATCGGCCCTGCGTCAGAGAATTAAGGGGCAGAGACGCAGGACCCGATTCGGGTAAACTGCACCACCCTCACAAACCGCACTCTAGCAACATCTTCAAATGCAGATCATTTGTTTCGAGGACGACTACGTTCAACGGCTCAGCCCGATCACCTTGGCTCGGCCCGCTTACCAAGTCACGTGTGCCAGTTTGCGGCTGATTGGTTGGCTACAGCGTTTGGCGGAAGTTGACAAGAAACGCAAACTGAATGTCGTTGTGCGGCCTTACTTGCAGGCGATTCAGCAATTGGATTTTGGACTCACGCCTCCCTCTGGCGAGATCGATTCCGGGGGCGTGTTGTTGGTCAATGCCCGCTTGGTGCCGCGTGTGGGCCTTGAGAATGCGCTTAGGCAATTCGCGGCGGCGGATCAATCGACGGTTGTAATCGACGCCGAAGATGACGCGGTTTTGCTGGCCCGAATCTTAGCCAAAGACTTGAACCCCGCCGCAACGGCTGCCACGTCGGCGCCGCTGATCGAGCGGTTGCTGACCAAGGCCCAGGGACTGCCGGCGGCGGAGATCAGCCTGGATGTACTTCGTTGGCCTCACGACGTGATCTCCTGGCACATGCGCGAAATGCCGGATGCGATGAACTGGCGACTCGCCAACGGCGAGTACAGTGAGACAGCCGATGGCGTTTTCGTGCGACCGGGTGCGGAGATCGGCGATTATCATTCGGTCAACACCGATGATGGCCCGATCTTGCTGGATGAGAATGTAAAAGTCGGTCCTTTCTGTTTTCTCGCCGGTCCCGTTTACGCGGGCCCCGGCACCCGCGTGATCGAACATGCGGCCTTGAAGGACGGCGTCGCCTTGGGTCACACCGTCAAAATCGGCGGCGAAGTCGAAGCGTCCGTGATCGAACCTTACACCAACAAACAGCATCATGGTTTTCTTGGACACAGCTATTTGGGCAGCTGGATCAACTTGGGCGCGGGCACCTGCAACAGCGATCTGAAAAACACCTACGGAAAAATCAACATTGAATACGGCGACAACAAGATTCCCACCGACATGCAATTCTTGGGTTGCATCATGGGCGACTACTCAAAGACGGCGATCAACACCAGTATTTTTACCGGCAAAGTGATCGGGGTCTGCAGCATGCTGTACGGCTTTGCCACCTCCAACGTGCCAAGTTTTGTCAATTACGCGCGACTGTTTGGCCAAACCGCGGCGCTGCCGGCCGACGTGATGATCAACACCCAAGCCCGCATGTTCGCGCGCCGCAAAGTCCAGCAACGCGATTGCGACAAACAGCTGATCCTGGACATGCACGAACAAACGGCGGCCGAACGTGAAGCGGTCGATCAATACGGACTGTAGAACTCCCGTGGAAGATAACAAGCATTCATGACTATCAAAGTTGGAATCGTCGGTGCTACCGGATACACGGCTTTAGAAGCGGCAAGAATCCTGGCAACTCACCGCGAAGCCGAGTTGGTTGCCGCCACCAGCCGCGCGGATGCCGGCAAGTCGATCGCCGAAGTCCACCCTTCGCTCGCTGGTCGCATCGACATCATGCTGGAAACCTTGGACAGCGAAGCGGTCGCCAAGCGTTGCGACGTGGTGATGTGCTGCCTACCGCACGGCGCTGCAGCCGAAACGGTACGGGAACTGGTGACGCACGGCGCACGCGTGATCGACTTCAGCGCGGACTTCCGGCTGACCAGCGTCGAAGTCTACGAAAAATGGTACGGCGTCACGCATCCCTGGCCGGAGCGATTGGGCAACACCGCCTACGGGATGCCCGAATTCTTTGCCGATCAAATTCGCGACGCGGACATCGTTGCCAACCCGGGTTGTTATCCCAGCTCAGCGATTCTGCCGCTCGCGCCGCTGGTCCGCGAAGGCCTGATTGATCCCACGGACGTGATTGTTGACAGCAAGAGCGGTGTCAGCGGAGCGGGCCGCAGCTTGAAACTGGGCATGCTGTACTGCGAAGCCAACGAATCGATCGCCGCTTATGCCGTGGGCAGCCATCGGCACCAGCCTGAAATCGAAGACCTGGTGGGGCGGATCAGCGGCACGGCAACCCGGGTGCTGTTCACGCCGCATTTGACGCCCATGGACCGCGGCATCTTGTCGACCATTTATGTCCGGCCGCGGGACGCCACGGCAAAACAGATCATGGAGTGCTGGAGATCGGAGTACGAACTTCATCCGTTTGTGACTGCGGTCGATCATCTGCCGGCGACCAAGCATGTTTCCCTCAGCAACCATGTGCAGATGGCTGCCCGCGATGCGGACGAGCGAGTGATCTTGATTTGCGCGATCGACAACCTGGCCAAAGGTGCCAGCGGTGCCGCCGTGCAAAACATGAATGTGATGTTCGGACTGCCGGAAACGACAGGGCTGGCTTAGCGTCGATTGGGAAGGGTGATGTGGCATGATCTTCCCAGGGTCCCGTAATTACGGCATTTGATGCGGCAGAAAAATTGGGGCAATTGTTCTACAATTAGAATGTACGCTCGTCTTTTCTTATCTGTGAACCGCCCATGCAGCCCCAAGATCCTTTCGATATCGAACTGGGGATTGATGTGGATCCGCTGGCGGTGGATATCAATCCCTACGGCTCGTCGTTGGCGGGCAGTGAAACGGATGTAGCTGCGGTCCAAAGCGATCAGCAGCCGCAACGTTGGTGGACGACACTCGCGGTCGCGACGGTATCGCTGGCGGGATTCTTGTTCTTTAGCGGCTTGATGCTGCTGGTCGCATTGTTGGCCGTCCACGGGCGACTGGATCTTCAACTGCTACGGGACCCCGATTCTTTTCAAGCGGTTTCCGAGTCCAGGCTGGGACTATTACTGGTCATTGTGATCCCTCAACTTGCCTTGCTGGTCGCACCAGTGGCGGCGGGCATCTTGTCGCCGATTCCAACTCGACGGCGACTGGGTTTGGTGCGCGGTCATTGGCCGCTCTGGGGCTGGGTCGCTGCCGCGATGGCAACCCCGCTAATCGGACTTGCCTCATCTTTGATCGTCGGGATGTTTGTGGAAGAAAGTGAGACTCTAAAGACGATGACAGAGATCTTTCGAGGACATGGAAGGTCTGGGTTTCTGGTGCCGCTGGCTTTGATGATTGGTTTGACACCAGCGATCTGCGAAGAACTGTTATTCCGGGGCTACATTCAAACGCGACTCACTCGGACGGCCGGCCCTGCGATGGGAATTGTGATCGCATCGATGTTGTTTGCCGCCTTTCACATGGACACGGTGCACATCATCGCTGTTTTTCCATTAGGGCTTTATCTGGGGTTCATTGCCTGGCGCAGCGGATCGTTGTTTCCGGCAATCCTTGGACATTTCGTCAATAATGTCACCAGCGTGATCGCGGTCGTTTTCGCGCCGGCGGGGGAAACGGATGTTCTGGCCTTGCCGATCGCCATGGTTTCGCTTTCTGTCATTGGAACGGGTATCATTGGACTCGTTGCCGTGATTGCTCTCTCAGTTTATTACGGGCGACCGCCGCAATACGCTGCTTAATCCACGAGGTGACCGAGATGCCGTTTCGACTTGGGTTCGATCACCCTGCTTACCTGTGGCTGCTGCTCGGGTTGCCGGTGTTGTGGTACCTGGGTTATCAATCGCTGGGTGCCTTGGGGAAGTATCGTCGCGCGTTTGCATTATTGTTACGGACCGCGGTCTGGACCACGATTGTGCTCGCCTTGGCTGGCATTCAAGTCGTGTGGGTCAGCGACCGGATGACCGTGATGTATCTGCTGGATCAGTCCGAAAGCATCCCGGTCACCAAACGACAGGTGATGCTGGAGTACGTGATTCAAAACGTCCGCCGGCATCGTGATACGGCGCGAGAGGATCGCGCGGGGATCATCGTCTTTGGTCGCGACGCGTCGATCGAGATCCCGCCATTTGACGACAACATTCCACCGTTGCGTCGCTTGGAAAGTCTGTTGGAGCGATCCGATGCTACGAACTTGGAATCTGCGCTCAGTTTGGCTCAAGCATCAATGCCGGAGGACACTTCCCGGCGAATAGTGATTGTCACCGATGGGAACGAAAACCTGGGTCAAGCAAGAACGCTTGCAGCGCGAGTTGCCGCATCGGGTATCGGCATCGACGTGGTCCCGGTGATGCTGGATGCGCGCAGCGAAGTGCTGGTTGAAAAAATTGATTTGCCGACCGACATCCGCAAAGGACAGCCTTTCGAGGCCCGCGTGGTTGTCAATAACATCGTTGACAGTGACAACCCTCATCCAGTTGGCGGTAAGTTGCGTGTCAAACAGAAGATGGGCGGCGTCGAGACTTTATTGCTGGAAGAGCCCGTGACTCTGGATTCGGGCAAGAACGTCTTTCCGCTTCGGCACACGATCGAACAACCGGCCTCGTACATTTACGAAGCCGAATTCGTCCCCAATTCGGATGAAGATGATGGCTTGAGCCAAAACAACAACGCCACAGCGTACACACACGTGCGCGGCAAAGGACGCGTGTTGATGATCGAGGATCGCGCGCGGGAGGGCGATTTTGACTTGATGATCGACGCCCTCAGAGACGGCAACATCGAAGTCGTCTCGACATACAACGATCAGCTGTTTGGTTCGATCGCGGAGTTGCAAGCCTACGACGCTGTTATTCTGGCTGGTGTGCCCAGAGTTTCCGGTGACAGCACCGATCAGATCACATCGTTTACGGATGAACACATCGAGATGTTGGTGCGGAACACGCAACAGCTGGGCGCTGGACTGCTGATGATTGGCAGTCCGGAATCCTTTGGCGCCGGCGGTTGGACTGGCAGCGACCTGGAAAAAGCAATGCCGGTCGATTTTAAGATCAAGAACAGCAAGATCCAGGCCGTCGGTGCGTTGGCCCTGATCATGCATGCCAGCGAAATGGCCGATGGCAACCATTGGCAAAAGGTCATTGCCCGCGCTGCGATCGAACAACTTGGCCCGGCCGATTACGGCGGTGTGCTCCATTGGTCCATGAACGGCGATGCCTGGTTGTGGGGCGGCAAACACGGCTTGCTGGAAGTCGGCCCCAATCGCAAAGCGATGTTGGCCAGAATCGCCCGCATGACTCCCGGTGATATGCCCCAGTTTGACCCTGCGATGCGGATGGCGGTGGCCAGCCTGGCAAGAACGAATGCGTCGATCAAGCACTGCGTGATCATCAGCGACGGTGACCCCAGCGACCCGTCGCCCAGCACGATCACTTCATTCAAGAAGAACAACATTACGATCAGTACGGTTGCGGTTGCCTCTCACGGTCTGACTGAAAGCCGTCGACTGCAAAACATCGCGCAGGCAACCGGCGGAAAATATTACGCAGTGGCCAATGGAAAAGCCTTGCCAAGAATCTTCCAGCGGGAAGCTCGGCGCGTGTCGCGTCCGCTGGTTTATGAACCGGAAGGAGGGGCGGTATCGCAAGTCATCTTTCCGCATGCTTTACTGGATGGCATCGACCGGGTTTTGCCGCCGATCTCCGGATTTGTCTTGACGCAAACCAAAGACAGTCCGCTGGCACAGGTGCTAATTCAATCGCCCAAACCAGATTCGCCTGAGAACGCTACCGTACTGGCCGTTTGGACTTATGGCCTGGGACGCACCGCGGCGCTGACGACCGATGCCGGAGCACGGTGGGCTTCGTCTTGGGCCGACTGGGCCGACTACGACAAATTCTTTAGCCAACTCGTGCGTTGGCTGATGCGACCAACCGGCGATACCGGCAAGTTTACGATTTCTACGCAAGTTCGCGACGGCGAAGTCGAAGTCGTCGTCAGCGCGCTGGACAAAGACGATGCGTTTTTGAATTTCCTGGAGATGAACGCCTCAGCACTCGATCCTGACTTGAATCCGCTGCCGCTAAACATGCGTCAAACAGCTCCGGGGCGATACGTTGGTTCTTTCCAAGCAGCCGGTGCGGGCAGCTACTTTGTCAATGTCGTCCCGGGAGAAGGCGCTGCGCCGTTGCGGACCGGCGTCACCGTTCCCTATAGCGATGAATTCCGTGTTCGAGAAACCAACCTGGCCTTGATCGAACTGCTTGCCTCGATCGAGCCGCGTGGCGGGCAGCCGGGAATCGTAACCGCACCGCTGCAAGATCAACCCAGCAAGGAACTAGTCGATACCAACGCGTTCCGTAGCGGATTGGCGCTGGCCAGGAGCATCAAAGACGCATGGCCTTGGTTTGTCTTGACCGGTTGCTGCATCTTCTTGGCGGACATCTTCGTTCGACGAGTCGCCATCAACTTCGATTGGGTCGGCCGAGCATTCAGCAAGCTTCGTGGCCGCCAATCGGAAAGACACGCGCAAGTGACCGCTCGGTTGGACGCCTTGAAAAAGAGCGTGGATGATGTGGGAGAGTCGCTGGAGCGTCGCCGCGCGAGCGTTCGCTTCGAACCGACCGAAGTGGATGTAAAATCTGCGGATCAAGTCGACTTGGACAACATCTCCGCCACAGCCAAAGCGAAGTCAGCTCCGACCGAAACGCCCCAGAGTGAACCCGAGGGCCCAAGTTACACCGAACGGTTGCTGGAAGCCAAACGCAAGGCCAGAAAGAAATAGCCGCATCTCGCTACCAGCTTGCCCGAACAGCTGGGAGCATCCTGTGCTTCTCTGAACGCCTGTGAATCGGGAGGGCGACGTTCCCGCCGAGCCGCCCTGCTTTGTTCTTTCGCCTAGTCAGGAACCTCACCCTCCCGTCCGTTCAGCAAACCGGATTTGCGGCATGGCATTCGGCCTTATTTGACCTGGATTGCCTTCTTTCGCTGTGCAAAATCGATCATAGTAGTACCGATGCCCAGCTTGTCGACCAATACCGATTCTTTGCCGAAGCGATCGCGTCTGTCCCGTATCGCGGCCAAGCAAACCGGCCCTGCAGCTTTGCTGGTGGCTGCGATAACCCTGTTGTTGCTGATCGCAACCTTGCTGATTGGCTGGCTGGTCCGGCAGTCAATGCAACAATTGGCGCGACAATCGCTGGAGTCAGTGTTGGCAGGCAATGTTTCGGCAGTTGAGCTTTGGTTAGCTGGACAACGCGAGGGCGTTGACCGTTTAATGGACGACGACGATGTGATACGTCATTCCAGGCATCTGCTCAATCGATTTGCGGGCCCCGAGACGCTGGACCTGGAAGCTCTGAACGCGGACCAGGCAGCAAATCAACTGAGTGACTTGATCTCCAGCGCCGGTCTGCGAGATAGCTACGTTGGTTGGGCGCTGATGGATACGGAAGGCCGAGTGATCGCGTCCGGCCAGTCAAATTTGATCGGTTACAGCTTTTCTCTGCCGCCGGAGACTGCGGAGAAAGTAATCGACGGCAGCAGTTTCGTATGCAGGCCAATCGTATCTCCGGTCGCGCTCCTCAGTCGTGGACCGCTTTCTCGCAGTGGCGCGGCAGTGATGTTGGTTGTGTCACCGATCGCCGAGGGACTTCACGGGCTTGGTTCTTTGGCGTTGATGTTGGACCCAGCCGATGAATTCAGCCAACTGCTTGCGGTTTCGCGGCTTGGGGAAACGGGAGAGACAATCGCTTTTGATCGCGATGGCATACTGCTCTCGAAGAGTCGTTTTGAGGAAACATTGCGCGGTGCGGGAGTGCTGGAACAAGACCCGGATGTCAGCAGCCTGCTACAGGTAGAACTTCGCGTTCCGCGATCGGACCTGACCAGCAACCGCAGCGAATCAGCAAGTCTTCGTCCGCTGACGCTGATGGCAGATCAGGCGACGCGCGGCGCAACCGGTTCGAATGTCGACGGTTATGACTCGTATTTGGGTGTCCCGGTGATCGGAGCCTGGCGCTGGCTGCCGGAACACGGCATCGGGATCGCAACCGAGATGCAATATGCCGAGGCTTTTAGCACGATGCGAATTCTTCGCAATGCTTTGCTGGCTGTTTTGGCGGCCGCGGCACTCATCGGGCTTGGCATGTTTTGGCTGCTGCGAGTGAACAGGAATCATGGCGATAGGTTCTCGCACCGGGCACTCAATCGTCGTATGGGGCAATATGACCTGGGCAAAGTCATCGGACGCGGCGGAATGGGATCTGTTTATCATGGCCGACACCATCTTTTATGTCGCGACGTCGCCATCAAGGTCTTGGAACATGACGAAGCAACAACGCGTTCCCTGTCCCGGTTTGAACGCGAAGTTCAAATGACGGCTAAGCTACGGCACCCTAACACCATCGAAATTTACGACTACGGCCGCACGGATGAAGGGACGTTTTTCTATGTGATGGAGTACGTTGACGGGATCTCGCTTCAGCAGTTGGTTGACCATTACGGACGGCAACCCCCAGAACGTGTGATCTATTTGCTCTTGCAAATCTGTGGATCAATCGCTGAAGCCCATGGACATTCGATGGTGCACCGTGACATCAAACCTGCAAATATTTTGCTGACCGCGCGGGCGGGGCTGTACGATCTGGTCAAAGTCCTTGATTTCGGGCTGGTAAAAGAAATCGACCGTGAAACGATTGAATTGACACGCACCGATATCATTACCGGGACCCCACTGTACATGTCGCCGGAGACAGTGCGAGATGCGAGCAAAGCGGACGCGCGAAGCGATCTTTATTCAATCGGGGCTGTCGGTTACACCTTGTTAACCGGACTTCCCACCTTTGATGGCCCCAACTCGGCCGATATCTGTGCCAAGCAGTTGAAGGAAGAACCGCTACGCCCCGACCGGCGGATAGGCCAAGAACTGCCGGACGATTTGCAGAATGTTTTGTTGAGTTGTTTACGAAAGTCTCCGGATGAGCGTCCAAGTTCGGCCGAGGAATTGGCTGATGCATTGTTGCAGTGCCGGGACGCTGGGCGGTGGTCGATCGCGGATGCCTGCGTGTGGTGGGAATCGGTATTCGATGGTCCCCGTGACGCGCTGGACGATTTCAACGATAATTCGCGCCCCGCTGGCAGCGGCGATTCGCCAAGCAGGGATCGGCGCAGCGCCAAACCGGGCCAAGATACGAAAGTGGATAACCTGGGCGAAAACGCCAAACCGGTTGATCAGTCCTCCGAGAAAACTGCCCACTGACAATGTTCGGCTTGAGTCGTAGTCACGACACCGAAACGATTGACTGGCCTAGCCTGCATTCGCTGTTGGAGGACGATGACCGCCGCGCGGTGATCCATCGAGATTATCCCAGCGAAGGACGCGAGAGTTTCCTTCATGCGCTCCGGCGAATTGACGAGACTGCCGCGGCAAAATTATTGACGGCGGGCCGTCAACTACACACTGCCGCCAAGCTGATTGACCGGCCCACCGTTGCAGTCGCCGGCATGCTGAACAGCGGCAAGACCAGCTTGGTGGCGAACTTCCTGAGCGCACATGGCCGCGCACGAACGCTACGCGGCAGCAACAACGATCAAGGCACGCATCGGTTCGTAATCTGGTTGCCCCATGCATGGCGTGCCGACGACGAACTCTGGGGACTATTGATGAACCGCATTGGCGACGTGGTTGGCCACGCGCCGGAGATGCTTGCCGACGACCCGGCGGACGCACATGCGCAATATAACAATCGTATTGGCGGACAACTCGCCCTCGGCGTTCCCCTGGTCGCAACCGATCCCGGGCTGGATCTAGCGGGAATTGGCCTGTTGGATTGCCCGGACATTGTCTCCGATGAAGCATTCGGTTTGGGATCACCAAAAGCACGTCGCGAGTTGCTGGGCAAGGCAGCCACGCTGTGCTCGGCTTTTATCGTGGTAACGTCGGCCGAATCGTCGCGCGACACAACCTTGGGTGATTTGCTTCGCATTGCTGCGGACTTGATGCCGGGAATCCCAAGGCTGCTTGCGATCAACAAGATTCGCCCGCGTCAGACTCCCGATCAAGTGTACGAGACCTTCCAACCTCTGGCTCGCAACCACGGTATCGATACGCTGTACGCTGCTTATGATTACGATGTCCCGGGTAGTCGTCCGTTTATCCCCAATCCGGATGAATCCGCTACCGCAGCGACCGAGCAAGAAGCAGACTTGCACCCCGTTTTCTTTTCTTTGTCGGCTGATGCGGATGATAACCCGCCAGCGGCGATTGGTGAGGACCGAATGCTGGCGGCATTGCCCCAACGGCTTGATCGCGGTCTGTTGTTTGAGAAATTTCGTGTCGCTTTGGAAGCCGGACTTCGCGACGCAGTCTGGGATTCGGGCCTGGCGGTCATTGATCGTGATGCCAGCGAGTCAATTGCTGCCACGGAAAAGGCGAGAGCCTGTTTGTTGAATGCATCGCTGGAGTTCTTCGCGCATCGCGCGGTCGGCGGCGACGTGATCGAGTTGCGGTTGCATCAATCAGAACGAATCGTCCGTCAGTTGTCTGAATCGTTTGTCGCCACAGCACCCTGGTACGCGCGCTGGGGCGTGCGAATGAATGCCGCAGCGCGACGAATCGTTGGCGGAGCCGGCGACTTTGTCAAACAACTCGCGCCCACCGCGATCGCACAGCGAACAGCCGGTGATATCCGCGAGAAATTTCGTAAGGGAGAATTCGGCGGGTTGCTGACTCCGGAGCGTTTGCGGCAAGCGATCGACCGGCACGGCGGCTCGTTCAGCTTACCGCACTGGTTTGATGAAACGGGAAAATCACGCGATCGTGCGATCTGGGACGACGCTTCCGAAGCGGCAATTTCTCGATTCGAACGCGATGACTTCACCTCGCTCGATCCCCAACGTCTGGATGAAGCAGTCAGGCAAATGTGGGGCGAAGTCCCAATGCATAAAAAGCTGGCCGCTGGCATCACGCCGCTGGCTGCCACCCTGGCCGCCTTTGGCGGTGTGTTGATGATCCCAATCGATTTTGGCACCACCGTGATTGCGTCCGCATCGATCCCGGAGCTGTTTGCCGCGTTGGGATTGACCACCTTATCAGCGATGTGGGCGGGCGGACAAAATACGCGAAATGTCGGCCAGCAGGCTGCCCGCCAACAGTTGGCAGATTTTCAGGCAGTGTTGTGTGACACGTTTGGCATTGCCAGAACGAACAAACATGACATTGTGCTCGTCTCTGGATCGAAAGAAAAACTACCGATTTCGCAAATCGCTCGACGGGAGCCGATCGGTCCAACGCTTCCTGTCTATCGCGTTCACGACGAGTTTCCTGCAGAATTGCAACGCCTCATTCCTCGTAGCTCACCGGCCGGCAAGTGAATTTGATTCCTGACACAACCATCGACCAGCCAACGTCCGCCACCGAACTGGGTGCGCACGGCGAGCTATTCTTGCGCCGCGTCAGACGGGCGGCATTAACCGTCTTGGGCGACAGCCAAGTGGGCCGGGATGTGCTGGAATTGTGCGACGAACACTCCCAGGCTCGACGTATGATCCTGCAAGATCGCAGCGCCGGTGCGACAGTCGTCGCCGTCGTCGGCGCGACCGGTCAGGGCAAGAGTTGGTTGATCAGGCAATTGGTACGCAATTCATCGGTTGCCAAATCGATTCGCAGCGGCAACAACCCAGCAGAAGTCACCGAGAATCTTCTCTGGGTCGGCCCCTCACCGCCGGCAGACTTGGATCCGCGGTATGAGCAGTATTTGCATTGCGAACCATCCAAAATGCAACCGATTGGCACACGATACTTGTTGGTTGATGCTCCGGGCGCGACTGATGACCGCAAAGCGATTGCAGCCGTTGCCGCCAGGGCACTGTCACTTGCCTCCGTCTTGCTGGTTGTCGTCAGGCGCGATCAAATTCGTAGTCAATCCGTTAGCATGTTGGCCGAAGCGAGCGAAGGCACGGTCGTGATTCCTGTCGTCAACGCAGTTCGCAAGCGTGACGAAGTGCTGGACGCGGACATCGATACGCTGGTTGCTCATTTGCGAAAAGCTGCCCCGGCCAGCGCGATTGTCGCTCCGGTGATCATCGACGATTTTGATGTCGATGGGCGTCATGAAGATCAGGTTGGCCAGCTGGCAGCGGAATTGGTGGCTGAACGATTGACTGACGAAATTGGAAATTCTTGGGAAGGTGATCGCCGACGCAGCACGCGTTTGGCGGCCTTGGATGGCCGTTTTCGCGCTGCCTTGCACAGCGTGCTGCGAGGCCAGCTTCCGCGACTGACTCATGCAGTGCAACGATTAAACGAAGAAGCGACCAAGCTGCCGGCGGAAGTCGCCGAGTCATTGGTGGGCGGTGGTGGCCCCTTGCGTGCCGCTGTTCGTACGCGACTGCGGCTTTCTTTGCTGACGGACACCGCCGCGATTTGGTTTCCCTATCGCAGCCAACTGGGTCTGTTGAATCTGACTCATGGTGCCTGGGATCGCGTGCTCTTGTCGTTCTCGGGTTCACTGCCATCGTTGGTCGGTGCGGTCTGGACGACAACCAAGAATCTTGCCGCTCAGCGTGGTGCGGAAGAAGACGTGCGCGACGGGCTGCGGCGCCGCAGTGCTGCTGCTGTGGCCGACCGTTTAGGTCCACTCGCCGCCGGCTTTCGCGAAGAACTGGCGGCGATGCGGGAAGATCGCGGCGACGCTTCCTTGCTGGCCAGTGATGACTCGCGTTCACAAGTTGCATATCTTGCCGGGATTGATGCTTTGCAAGAAAGTTCTCAACAGATCTTTGACGAGGAAGCGGATCGTGTCACGATGTCACGCAGCAAGGCAATCATCTGCGGCATCATCGGGACGGCTGTTTTCTGGTTCTTGATGGCAGGGCCAATTGTCGCTTTGTACACAAAGTATTTTGCGGCCAGCTTGACCAGCTTTACGGATCTGAGTGGCAACCTGGAAGAGTTTCCCAAACCTGAATTTGCGATGATCTTTACAACCCTGCTGGTCTCCATCCTGCCCACGGCGATCTTCGCGATGCTCGTGCTTTCGGTCGCGCAAAGTCGATCGCGCGTGGCACGTGCCGAGCAGCAAATCCGCGCGCGTCACCACGAGACGATTCTGCATCTTCAGCAGCAGGGTGTGTTGCGTTTGCGCTGGGATGATCCGCTCTTGGCCGATGCAGAATTCCTCCTCTCTGCTGGAGCGGCCGAATCGGCGGAATCGAGATGATCGATCACATCGCAATCACGACATACTTGTTAAGTCCTTTGCTCGCTCAGGCTGAGACTGCAGCGGCTGAGACTGCAGGGGCTGAGGCCACGGGCTTTTTTGACATTTTGCTGAGCGGTGGAATTGTTGGTGTGGTGATTCTGCTGGTGCTTTTTTCGCTCAGCATTGCCGCCGCTTATTTGGTGTTTGATCAAGTCATGACGTTGCGCCGCAGCGAAGTTTTGCCGGATGGCGTTGGCGATTCGGTGCGCGGATCCCTGTTGACGAATCGGCCCGCTGAGGCGGATGCGGCCTGTCGAAGGGCGCCAAGCGTGCTTAGTGTGGTGCTGCTTTCCGGTCTCAGCGAGATGGAATTCGGCTGGCGCGAGGTCGAAAAAGCGGTCGAAGATTCGCTGGCTCAGCAAGCGGCACGTCTGATGCGGAGAATCGAATACTTGTCGGTGATCGGTAACATCGCGCCAATGGTTGGACTACTGGGTACCGTCACCGGGATGATCTTTGCCTTTCAGCAGGTCGCCACCACGCGCGGGGCCGCCGGCGCCGGCGACCTGGCCGAAGGCATTTATCAAGCTTTGGTCACCACCGTTGGCGGCTTGATCGTTGCGATTCCCGCGCTGGCCGCTTATGCCATCTGTCGCAATCGAGTCGATGCGTTGATTGCCGAAGTGGCTTATCAATCGCAGCATGCCCTGATGCCGATCAAACGGCGCCCCACAACTCGAACACGCGCAGCGACAACGCCCGCGGCGATCTCCAAACGCCCACCAGTCAGCGGCCAACAACACCCACCTACCGAGACTTAGTGCAAAGGATTGAACCATGTCGACTCGCATAAGATTGCTGATGGCGATCGCGCTGATCGCGCTGATCGGATTCACCACGCTGGCACTGACCATCGCGCAGCCACCTACGGAATCTCCGGCTGGACCGCGCCGCACATTGGAATTACCCGATCTGCCGGATGGAGCGTTTCGCAGAAATCCCGGCGCTCCCAATCTCGATCCAGGCTTACAGCATAAAATCCGCGCAGCGATCGAAAGCGGCGATTTCGCCGAAACGGGTGATCCTGGCTTGGACGAGGTTTTGCAGATACTGCAAAAGCAAGGAAGTGTCTTAGATGGCTCAATCCTGGAACCCGCAGCCGACGAGGGCATCCCAGAAAAGCGGCCGCAATCGGCATCGGTAAAAGCACGCGCAGCCGAATGTCTACTGAAAGCTGCCCGAGTTCTGGAAAAAATCGATCCTGCCGACAAAACTCGCCGCGATTTAGTGAATCAAATGCGTCGCGAATCGGTTCGTTTGTTGACACAATGAATCTTGTTATCGCCTGCGTCGGGCTCTCGGTCCGTCGCTGCCGACCGTTTTGGCGGACTGAAAAGACCGTCGCTTGATACGAATTCCTCAGCATGTCACGACCTCCCTCTTCCCGCGAAAAACGTTCACAACGTCGTTTTTCGCCGCTACCACTCGCCGTCCTCGCCGGCTTGATCTTGACCGCCTCCGGACTGATTTTTGCAGATTACTGGTCGGCAATGCCCGCGGATGCAAAGGCCAGCTTCGTCGGCCGTAGCGGCTGCGCGGAGTGTCACCGGGAACAAACAGACGCCTTCAATGGATCCCATCATGATTTAGCGATGGACGTGGCCGGCGAACAAACCGTGCTTGGCGATTTTGACAACGCGACCATCCAGCACGACGGGATCACCAGCCGGATGTATCGCGATGGGGAGCGTTACATGGTGCACACCGAAGGACCGACCGGTCAGATGGAGGACTTCCAGGTCAAGTATGTTTTTGGCTGGGAACCGCTGCAGCAGTACATGGTGGAGTTTGATCGCACCGAAGATATGTCGGACGATCAAATCGCGCGGCTACAAGTGCTGCGGCTCAGCTGGGATACGGAACAAAAACGTTGGTTCTATTTGCGACCTCCTGACGTGCAGGACAAACTATCGCCCGATGACCCACTGCATTGGACAGGCATCGCACAGCGCTGGCAAACGATGTGTGCCGATTGCCACTCGACCAATCTGAAAAGGAATTTTGACCCCAGCCGCGGACATTATCACACCACGTTTTCTGAAATCGACGTCAGCTGCGAAGCCTGTCACGGCCCCGGCAGTCTGCACATCGAACTGGCCAATAGCCGTTCACTTTTTTGGGATCGCAATCACGGTTATGGCCTTGCCCGGTTGAAAGGCGACGATCCCGAACCGCAATTGCAGACCTGCGCACCGTGCCACAGCAGAAGAGGCGTGCTGAACGCTGACTTCAGGCCGGGTGATCTGTTCACCGATCACTACGCATTGGAAACCCTGAGACCCGATACGTATCATGCCGACGGGCAGATCAAAGACGAAGTCTATGTCTATGGATCGTTCATTCAGAGCAAGATGTACCACAAGGACATTCGCTGCACCGATTGCCACGACCCGCACTCGCTGAAGTTGAAAAAGTCCGGCAATCAGACTTGTACTTCATGCCATCATCATGCCGCCGGCAAGTACGACGTTCCGTCGCATCATCATCACAAGCCGGGGACTCCGGGCGCAATGTGCGTCGATTGCCACATGCCCCACACAACCTACATGGCAGTGGATCCCAGACGCGATCACAGCCTCCGCGTGCCGCGGCCGGATTTGTCGGTAAAGATTGGAACGCCCAACGCCTGCAGTCATTGCCATGTGCGTGATCAGTTGAAATCGTTGCCCCAGGAGACGCAACAAGAACTGGAGTCCAAGGAATACGCCGACTGGCTGTTGGCGGCGGAAGATGACCAGTCGATTGCCGCAGCCATCAAGGAATCCGATCGCTGGTGCGAGCAGGCTTGCCAACAGTGGTATGGTGCGGAGCGTAAGACGCCCGAACATTTTGCCGAGGCTATCTCAGCATTCCGTAAAGGCGAAGAGGGAGCAGTTGAGGAAATGCTTAGATTGCTCAGCAAGCCGGATGAATTGGTTCCGGCGATCGCCAAGGCAACGGCGCTGAGTGAATTAGCTGAAACGGGAACGACCGCGGCGATACCGATAGCCAGTCAGTGGGCAAAGAACGCCACGGCCCATCCCATGGTGCGGGCCGCGGCGCTGAACGTATTTATGTCCGCGCGTCCAACGACCACCATTCGTGCACTGCTGCCGCTGTTAAACGATGACTCACGGTTGGTTCGCACGGAAGCAGCCCGTGTGTTGGTAGCATCAGGCGTTTATGGGCAATTGGATGATTCGCAGCGGAGCCGCGTCGATCTGGCGGTGGAGGAAGTTAAAGATGGATTGATGGTTGCTTCAGATCGTGCCGGCGGCCATTTGGGCTGGGCCATGCTTTGCGAACAACGCGGTCGTGTGCCCGAAGCGATGGAGGCTTATGAAACCGCAATTAAGGTCGAGCCGCTGATGACCGGTGCCAGATCCAATCTTGCCTCGTTGCTCGAACGTGTCGCCGGCCAATACGGCGGCCCGACGCAAAGCCAGTTTCTTGCCCGCGCAGCGGACTTGCGGAAAGAAGAATTGCCGCTCATGGCCAGAGACGCCTCGCTGGCACCCGAGAATGCTGACGTGCAATACCGATACGGGCTGGCGCTCTACTTGAGCGGCGATTACGAAGCTGCATTGAGTCAATTGCAATTGGCGACCGAGCTAGCTCCAGATGTTGAAATCTTTCAAACAGCCCTGCGGGCTCTGAAAGAGAAATTACAGCAGTAGCGTCACCATCGATCAGCAGCTCAGTGTAAACATCTCCGCAGAAGTGGCGGCATCGACGTTGCAACCGAACCGGTTTGCGAATTCGCAGTCACCTTTTCCACTGCTGGTTGCTAGGTTAACTTCGTCAGAATATTCGTTTGCAATCATGCTCTATTCCAAGAGAACTTGACGATGCTGCATGCAGTGATCATGGCGGGTGGTAGTGGTACCCGATTCTGGCCGGCAAGCCGAAAATTGCGGCCCAAGCAGTTGCTGACGTTTTACGGGAATCGGTCGATGATCCAGGCCACGGTCGACCGGCTTGGGGATCTGGTCACGCCCGAGCGGCAATTGATTTTGACGAACAAGATTCTCACCGAGGCAATTAGTCAACAGTTACCCGAGCTACCACGGGAAAATGTGATCGGCGAACCCTGCAAACGCGACACGGCGCCATGCGTCGGATTAGCAGCTGCCCTGGTGCGCGAAAAAGATCCCGACGGTACGATGGTGGTCATGCCATCGGATCACGTGATCGTTGATCCGGAGAGTTTTCGTGATGCTGTCCGGGCGGGTGAAAAGCTGATTGATCAAGATCCTACGCGGATCGTGACCTTCGGAATTCGGCCAAGCTACCCGGCTGAATCCTTCGGCTATATTGAAGCCGCAGCGCCGCTATCGGACAAACAGGCAAGAGCTTTTCAAGTCGCCCAGTTCCGGGAAAAGCCTGCTCGTGCGACGGCCGAGCAATACCTGGCAGCGGGCAACTTTTTTTGGAATAGCGGAATCTTTTTGTGGCGGGCGTCTACGATTCTGGAGGCCTTAGAGAAATACGAACCGGACATGTACGCTCATTTGAGCGCCATTGAAAAATCAATCGGAAGCGACGGGTTTGCGGAAAAGCTGGACCAAGAATTCCACGCGATCACCGGCAAGTCCATCGATTACGCAGTGATGGAACGTTATCAAAATGTCGTCGTTATTGAAGCTCCCTTCCCATGGGACGACGTGGGCAGTTGGCAGGCGCTTTCGCGGCTGCGCAAACCCGATGAAAATAACAACACAGTCGTTGGATCACACGTGGGCATCGACACGCGGGATTCGATCATTCATGCGGAACCAGGACACACGATCGTTACAATCGATATTGCTGACTTGATTGTTGTGCAAACGCCGGACGCCACGTTGGTTGCGCCAAAGCATGCCGAAGAACGACTGCGCGAGGCGGTCAAGGCATTGGAGCAGCAACAGCTAAGCGACAAACTGTGAGCGGTAGCAGGCACAAGGAATGCAGTCTGGCTGCGGCGCAACATTTGACTCCCCCTCAACTGCATCGCCGCCGGTTGCAAGCGGCCGACGGCCGATGCTGCTGCCTACGATCGTCAAATTCGTTACAGACTAACACCTGGGGTTGCGTTTTTGCATCAAAGGATGTTGCCTTTTGGCATCATCATCCCAACCTGCGTGGTAGGGTTCGGCGGACAAAGTCTGTCCAGACCGAATCTCTTTACACGCAAGCAAACGAAATCGCGTTTGCAAACGATGCAAGCTCACGCCCATCAACCTCGATCATGCGCTGCACGCCTCCCTGCTGGGCGGCTGATGCTTGTCGCCATGGCGTTGATACTTGCCGTTTTCAGTGGCTGCAGTCGACTTCGATTGCCGGCCATCGATCCAACCGGATCCCGGCTGTTTGCGCCGCTGCCGACGACAACCACGCTGGCGTTGCCTGGATCAGCCGGTGAAGGAGGACTTTTCAGTCACATCGGCAAACTTGGCAGCCGCTTGCGTTTGCCCAAGTTTCGGCGTCCCGAACCTGCATTTCCGGAACCAGCGGAGCCTCCGAAGTGCCTGGTGCCCGCGCCCGCACCCGTTGCTCCTCCCCCGGCCATTGCCGCTCCCATCGACTCCAACGAGCCGTATGTGCCAAGTGCCGCATGCAATGGAGCATGTAAAGACGGTCCACCGGCAGTCCTGTTCGGGCGCGAATGCCAACAAAAAGATCTGTTGAGGCTGCCAAAACGCGGCAAACGCGGCTGTATCCTGTTGACACCGCAAAAGGTCGTGGCCCCCGTTGGCGGCGAAGTCCTATTGTTGTCCGGGATCTGCGGGACCGATGGTTATTTGCAAATGGGCGAGCCGCTTGAATGGATGTTGACGCCTAATAGCGTGGGAACATTCATCCAGGTTGGTGACGATGATCCTGGTTTTGTGCATCGGCTGGCGCGGATCAAGACGGCGGAAAAGAAAGACGGCTCATTCGCCAGCGGTGTCACCAGCACCAAACGCACGCTCATCACCCGAGGAAACTTGGATCCACAAGATGATGTGCAGTTGGAAAAAGGGCAAACGTGGATTTCGATCAGCAGCCCCAGCGAAGGCACAAGCCATGTCACGGTTTTGGCTCCCAAAAGCGAATGTTGGGACAATCGAAAAGCATCTGCAACGATCTATTGGATCGATGCCCGCTGGCAATTTCCGGGGCCGCAAATCGTTGCCGCCGGGTCACCGGCCAGCTTGACAACCCGCGTGACTCGCGCCGAAGGGACGTTGCCGGCCAAAGGTTGGAAGGTGCGCTACGAGATCATGCAACCGGAACTGGCAACTTTTGCCGGAACCAACGGATCGTCAGTTGTCGAGGTCGAAGTCGACGAATCGGGGAACGCCACGGCCCAGTTGCTTCCCAACCAGGGCACCAGCGGAATAGCCACGATCGACATCCAAGTCATTCGCCCGGGTGGAGTCAGCGACAACATGCCGACCATGGCGTTGGCACGAGGGCAAACGTTTGTCACCTGGAGTGCACCGCAGTTGGCCATTCGGGCCGGCGCACCGGAAGTCGCCACCTTCAACGTTCCCGTTCAGGTGGTCGCGAACGTTTCCAACCCGGGTGATCAAGCAGTCAATAACGTCCGCGTCAGTGTCCAGATCCCACAAGGTGCTCGCGCGGTCAGTTCCGATCCATTTGCGCAAAACCTACCTTCCGCTGTGGTTTGGGAAATCGGAACCATTCCACCGCAACAGCAACTCGATTTATTCATGGACGTAACCGCACAAGCTCCCACGCAATTGACCTTTCAGGCGCGAGGAGACGCTGGATTGGTCGCCGAAGACACGGTCAGAATCGACGTTTATCGTCCCTCGCTTTCGCTGACCATTCAGCCCGATGGCCAGCGATTTGAAGCGGGTCAGCCGATCACATTCAATATCGACGTCAAAAACACCGGGGACCGGCCGCTCCAGAATGTGGAGCTGGTGGCGACGGGCGGTGAGTTGATGATCGATCAGAGGACCGGCAACAAGAGTGTCAGGAAACCGAAAACCGACGGCCCGTTACAACCCGGTGATGCCTGGCTGGTCTCGGCCGAATTTGTGCCCACCGAATCGGGGCGCAGATGCATCAACGTGGAAGCAACCGCGGAGGGCGGTCAGCGCGCTGCGGCGCAAAGCTGCGTGACGGTGATCAACCCAATTCCGCCCACGCCGGCATTGACGACGACGATCACGGGTCGCCAGAGTGTGCAAGTTGGAGACACAATCCTGATCCGCAGTCGGTTGTTAAACACTGGACAAGTAACGTTGACGAATATTCGCGCAACGATGTCCTATGATCCACAGTTGTCGCCGCGTGGCGCTACCGTAGAAGGTTTGGATGATTCTCGCATCAGCCAGTACTTGCTGGTTTGGACTGTCCCCACGCTGGAGCCGGGTAAAGCTGTGATCTTGGAGGCTCAGTTCCAGGCGACCGAGATGAACCCTCGATCACAAGTAATCGTCACGGCCCGCAGCGACGAAGGCGCCACTTCGGACGAAACATTTAACTTTGAGATCTTACCGTCAGCGCAAACGCCGGGCACCGAAGTGCCCGGAGACGAACGCGTGCCGCCGCTTCCACCCGTACAGCCGGCACCGTCCATCCCCGGCGGCCCGGCTCCCATTCCTGCGCCCGATGGAGGCCTGCAACCCACACCCAGGGGACCTGCTCAGCCGCTGCGATCGGAACAGCTGCAGGTGTCACTGAACATTATTGACAATCCCGTTCGTGTAAATGAACCGATTCGCTATACGTTGGTCGTCGTGAATGATGCCGGCGTGGCTGATGGCCAGGTCAGAATTCAATTCAGGCTGCCTGACGGCGTTTCGATCAATCGCGTCACTCAGCGCCGCAGCCCAGAACTTCGTGAATTTCGCAATTTGGCAGGCGTCATCCGGCTCGCTGACATACGCACGATGCGTCCCGGGGAACGCATTGATTACGAATTAGTAATGATCAGCAATCAACCACAGACCTTTGATTTGTCAGTCGAGGTGTTCAGCCAACGAACACCCGACGGCGTGGTGGCCACAAGCCAAACAATCGTGTTGCCGTGACCGATGATTCTGTTTGTTCACGGTGTTCGCCTTGTAGGCGTTGAAGCCGTCTTTCGCAGTACGCGGACGCTCAATTGTTTCTTTGACTTTGTCGGCTACGTAGACGATGACAATTAACGTCCGACATAGTCACCGATCCTGCACCCTATCCAATCCACCTCCCGCGTCGGATCCGACCACGAAGCACGAGCGACTCGCGTAAGCCCGTCCTGAAACGAATGTCCCGGCTACCTCCCATAGTCGCGGTATTCCGGCTTGCAACAGCGCTCGACTTCTTGGCGATCACCGCAATCTCCCGATGGACGGGGCAGTCATGAGCGCGCAGCTGTCAGCAATGTCAGTGCGCGATGTCGACAACCACCTACCTCCCAGCATGCGCCAATCCTTTCGGAGGCACCATGGCCAAAAAAGATACGTTTCGCGTTGTCACACGCGGAAGCGACGGTTCGCTTTTGATTCGCGACTATCCGACGTGTGAACCGCTCTTGAAATCGCATTTCCAAGTCGGAATCGATGACTGTAGCACGGATCTGGCACTTCGAGGCCTACCCGTGTTTCGCGGCCTAATAGGGCCCATGCCCGAAGGCAAGAACATTGTCCGTTACGAAACCCCAGAGGTGTTCGAAACACTCACCAAGGAATGGGGCAATACCAAGCCCAGGCGACGAACACGTCGGAAAGCAGAAAAACCGGGCGAGCTAACAAGTTCCCAACCGTCGATCGCGTAACAGATAGCCCTTACCCGCGGCGAATTTCCCAGCTTCGGCGTGAAACTCGTCTTGAAATAGGCGACGTGAATCTCACGATTCCCCGTGACATCGTGATCCCAGTTTTGCTAATCACCAGCGTACGAAAGATCTCTTGATGCTAAGAGATTTGACTCGCTGGTGATTGGTTAAGACTGGATGAGCGGATCAGAACTGTACGGCTTTAGAATCCTTTGCACAGCGACATTGGTTCGTCTGGCAATGGTTGGGTCGATCTGGTTAGTAGGGCTCGCACCACAGTCGTGTCTGAAATTGGCTGCCGGCGAGACAGCCGCTGTTTCCAACGCAGCACTCTGGCAACAAGGCATCTCTACCTGGAATGGCAACTCGTACTCACCGCCGGCGACGCCACCCAGCACAACAGATGGCACCACTTGGACGCCCGGTCAAGCAGATCCGTACAGTGTGCCGGTCGATCCAAATCTTTACACCGAGCCTCTGGTCAGTGTCCCCTATGAACTGGGGCCTATTCCCAAGTCGGCTGCCTTAAGCCCGGCTCCGTTGACGGACGGTTCCGCCGCCAATGCTCCCCTCAATGCAACACCAGATCAATCGGACAATCCGTCAGCACGCGAATCCGTTCAACTCGCTGATCATCAACCGCAGACTGCTTCGCAGACAATGGGTGACCAGGTCGACATTGGGGTGGTGATCGACGAGCCACCGTTGCATGAGAAAACACAGCCCTGGTACCAGAACCCGTGGCGATGGATGACGACCGGGTGGAAGAACCACGCAGAGTTCGGCTTGGACGGCAGCCAGGGAAACTCGGACGCGCTGGCCTTGCAAGCCGGGATTGAATTGAACCGAACAACGGACCTCTACACGCTGGCCTTAGACGTCGACTATCGCTTGGCCAGCAGCCGCAACGTAACGACCGAGGACAATGGCCGATTCAATCTCGATTATGACCGCTTGGTAAACGAATCCCCCTGGGCAATGTTTGGGAAATTCGGCCTGGAATGGGACAAGTTCAAAGCATTTGACTTGCGTGTCAACGTTAATGGCGGCGTTGGATACCATTGGATTCGCAATGACCGCACCACCTTCATTACTCGTTTTGGTGCCGGTGCATCACGGAAATTCGGGGCTCCGATCGACGAGTGGATCCCGGAAGCGGTATTTGGGCTCGAGGGCCAGCGGCAACTGAACAAGTACAACAAATTCAAAGGCAAGGTCGACTATTTCCCCAACTGGGAGGATTTCCGCCAATACCGGATTGTGACTGACTTAGGCTGGGAAATCCTCTTGGACGACAGCGACAACCTGAGTCTGAAATTCGCGGTCACCGATCGATACGACAGCACGCCACAAGGAGTCAAACCAAACGATTTCTATTACTCGGTGCTGTTGCTGGTGAAGTTCTAAGAGAGTGAAAAGGGGGGAGTAAGACACTGCCGCCGAGACGCTAATTCAGCTCGCCAAGTGCCTGGCTGCCAACCGCAGAATCGGCACGATCGTCACCGGTCGATACAACCTGACTTTCAGCATCGGATTCCAGCTTCCCGATGAAGCGAAGTGTGAGCGGATTCGGGTGATTCCTTATCCTCGACCTAGGTTTCAGGGTACAAAACCCGTTCTAGATCGATAGTCAACGCCATGTCTTCTGCACCCATTCCGTGGAAACACGTCCGCAACGTTCTGGTTCTTTTCGCACCACTTTGGCTTGGTGCCATGTTCCTGTTTGGTTTCAGCGGGGCCGTTTACGCCCTGCTAAGTGACGATGTTTGGGCTGCGCGACAACCATTGGTACTGCGGGATGAGGCCAGTCACTCGGTCGACCGGATGGGACGATTCTCTAACTCGACGGAACTAAAAGCCGCCCAGGAAACGATTCTTGAGATGACTCAGAATCCGGCAGTTGTACGCGCGGCACTCGAGCATATCGGGCCACCACGCGGCGAAGACTCCGCCAGTTGGCCCAGCAGCACCACCATCAAGGGATACTGCAAGAAGAATGTTAATTTGATAGCTCCACAGGGATCGGAATTCGGCAACTCCGAAGTCGTTTACTTGCAGGTCAAGGAAACGTCAAAACAGCGGGCTACGGATTTTTGTCAGGCAATGTTTGACAACCTGACGGCGTATTTGCGGAATGTCCGTCGGGTACGCGCCGATAGCATCATCACGGAATTGCAGCATGCCCGGGACCTGGCCAAAGCCAATCTGAACGACGCTGCAGCCAGGATGCGAGCCATCGAGATTGAATTCGGCACGGACCTGGGCGAGTTGCGAGGCCTGAATCTTACCGTCTCTGGTAACAGCACGATTCAGCGAACTTTGGAAGAAACGCGTAACGAGTTGCAGGCCGCCCAACACGAGCTTGAAAAGTTGGAATCTTTGCACGACTTGCTGGTTGCTGGCGCCGACGATCCTCGGCATCTATTGGTTGGCAGCGGCGATCTTCTTTCCAGCCAACCGTCTCTTCAGCGGCTAAAAGACGGTCTCATCGATACGCAAATTCAGGCCAGCCAACTGTCAAGCATCTACACGGAGGAACATCCCAGGCGACGCGCTGTGATTTCAGCAGAACATGAAATTAGGCAGCGAATACGGCAGGAAACCGTCGCCGTGATCCAGGCGATGCAACCAATGCTGAGGTTACAACGGGACAAAGTTGTTCGTTTGGAGAATAAAGAACTTCGTCTAGCGGAGCGACTGGAAAAGTTGGCGCTGGCGCGTACCGACTACTCCAAGGTGGATGCCGAGGTCACCAATCGGACTCAAATCCTGGAAGAAGCCGAGCGTTTGCTCGCTGACGCCCAGGCAACTCGATCGGCAGCACTGTCGACAAACCTATTGGCTGAGTTAGGACCGCCGCAGGTGACCGATCGGCCAATTGGTCCGGGCGGTATGACGCTTGCCGCCGGATCGTCCATGGCAGGATTGATCTTCGGCCTGGGTGCGGTCTTCTTAATTGCACCAGGCCCAACACAATCACACGGACGTCGTCGCTGGACCGATTATCTTAGCGGCCAAGGAAGACGAACGACCGACGTTGTCGCCGCGGACAACGCCACCGGCCGACGCGGCTCGGACCAAACCGCTCCGCCGGTTGCCGCACGGCCACAACGGAGCGACGGCGCGGTTTCCTAATCACGGTACTGTGCATCAACGGATCGAGATCTCGAGCGATTCTGAGATTTTCGATTTTTCCAGGACCGCCTGATCGTAGGAGGGCGGCCCGGTCACGCCTCGAGCGTTGCGGGAAAACCCATACCGCTCTGTGGGAATTCCCAGTCGATTGCGATTCAACTGGCCGTCGTCGTTTTCGTCATGAAACGTCGCGATCGCGAATTTCTCCGGCAGTTGAGACTTTTCAATACTCCAAGTCGCCTGGGCGTCGATGATCGATACGGATGCCTTGATGATTGCCTTTGCTGGTTCATTAAACGAAACGATCGAGTCATAGACGGCGATCCGCACGGTTCCGCTCGAGTTGGCAGCACCAATGACCAAGATCGAAACATCCGTGTCGTTACCCACCGCGCTGTTGTTCACCTCGCTTACATCAGTGGTCGTCTGGATCGCACGACTGTCGGGAAAGCGCGGCTTATGGAACTTGTTTTGGTTATAAAACAGAATGATCGCGCCGACAAGAAAGATGCCGCCGATGACCGTCAACAGTAGATTCCCGTGATTCTCGCGCCATAAACTAGGCGACGGTTTTGGCGTTTCATCATCTGTCATTGATCACCAAGTCGAATGCTTCACCCGCGGCTGGATATACAAAGGATCGATCTTACAGGGGTTGGCCAACCGGATAAACACGAGGCCCATCGCGAATTCCCCGAAATCTATCCAGCGGCGGAGCCCGACAACGATGGTTTTGACCCGTTTCGCATGCCAGCGGGCCTTGGTTGGGAGCCAGAACGCACAGCATTGCCGCAATCCCCCCCATTTGTCACTGAAAACGCATGGACACGCCGCTGAATTGTTAGGTAACAGTAACGCGTGATATCAGCCTACCAGGCGGGACTCCCGCGGAACCCAGAAGCATACCGTGATCCGCTCAGCACCACCGGCCGCCCTGCAAATCTGCGAGCTGCGCAAGAAGTATGGACTGTTCGAAGCGTTGCAGGGAGTGTCCTTTGAGTTGGCAGCCGGTGAACAGCTGGCCTTTCTTGGACCCAATGGCGCCGGCAAGACAACTTTGATTCGCTGCCTCGCCGGTCGCACAAAACCAAGTGGCGGTGATATCAAGCTGCTGGGGCAACCCATCAACGCCGCAGGCGTCCGCCGCTGTCTGGGTCTGGTCCCACAAGAAATGGCCTTGTATGGCGACCTGACCACGCGTGAAAATCTGACTGCGTTTGGGCGATTCTACGGAATCAGTGGCAAGGTTCTTCGCGATCGCATTTGCTGGGCTCTTGCCTGGACCGGCTTGGAGGACCGCGCCGACGAGCTAGTCCGCAGCTTTTCCGGCGGCATGAAACGACGTGTCAATCTCGCCTGCGGAGTCATGCACGAGCCAAAAATTCTGTTACTGGATGAGCCAACCGTTGGCGTCGATCCACAAAGCCGCCAGCGAATTTTTAAGATGCTGGATGAATTGAACCAGCAAGGAACTTCGATTCTCTTGACCACTCACCATCTGGATGAAGCTCAGCAGCGCAGCGATCGCATCGTGATCTTGGATTCAGGGCGTGTAATTGCTGACGGAATGCTGTCCGATTTAGTCGCTCGGACGGTAGGAACATCACGACTGGTTCGCGTACGCGTCGATCGCCCGCTTACGTCTGCGGTTTGCCTCAGTCATGATCAAGCGGACTTGCGAGTCTGCGATGACTCCCTTCTGGAAACAAGGATCGACGACGTTTCCCGCGGTCTCCCCCGTTTGCTCGATTGCGTCCGTGAATCCGGATACCAAGTCTCTGACATCGAAGTGCAGGCCCCATCGCTGCACGACGTCTTTTTGCATCTAACAGGGAATCAGCTTCGGGATTAGTCGGCGATGATTCGAACCGTGATGCAAATTAACGCGCGACGGTTGCTGCACAATCGTGTTGAGCTGTCGCTGACGTTCCTGGTTCCGATCGCGTTCTTCAGCGTATTTGCACTGATCTTTGGGGGAGGCTTGGGTAGCGGGGCGACGCCAAAAATCAAAGTTGTTGCCGTTGATGAGGTCGACTCGGAAAACAGCCGTGCCATCATCCAGTCGCTGCGAGAATCCGCTGGGCTGCGATTCGTGAGACCGCAATCGGATCCTGCAATCTCGCGCCGACAAGCGGAAATGATGGTCCGCAGTGGAAACACGACCTTGGCGATCGTCGTCAAGCAAACGAAAGATCAGATCTCGGCCGAATTGTTGACCGACGCATCGGATCAAGTCGCTCCGCAGGTTGTCGGTGCGCTGGTGGCCCGTTCGATGATGGTTGCCGGTCGCGGGCAAGATCCCTTGATGCTGCGACCGCCAAACGCAGTGCAACAAGCGGGTGCCCCAACCGATATCCAGAAAGCTGAAGTTCCGCAGCCAAGCGTCAAAATCATCGACTTGATCGGTGAAGGGAAATCAAATCCTGTGGTCAGCATGTATGCCGCAGGAATTGCCGTCATGTTCTTGCTGTTTGGTGCCAGCGGCGGCGGCGGAGCACTCTTGGAAGAACGTGAAAACCAAACGCTGGACCGTCTGTTGTCGACGCAGCTGACCATGGATCAGCTGCTGCTGGGCAAATGGTTCTACTTGACGTTGCTGGGCATCTTGCAGGTCAGCGTGATGTTCATCTGGGGACAGATCATGTTTGACATTGACCTGCTGGGCCACCTGGATGGCTTCATCATCATGACGGTCGTGACCGCCTCAGCGGCCGCGGCCTTTGGGTTACTGTTGGCAACTCTGTGCAAAACTCGTGGGCAACTGAACGGATTGTCGGTGATCTTGATTCTGACGATGAGCGCTCTGGGTGGATCGATGGTGCCCCGGTATGTAATGAGCGATCGACTTCGTGAGGCCGGCATGTGGACGTTCAACGCCTGGGCATTGGATGGCTACGACAAAATATTTTGGCGAGACTTACCAGCCTCGGAGCTGACACCACAACTAACCGTGTTGATGCTCAGCGGGGTAGCATTCTTGCTGGTCGCCCGCGCCTTGGCGGTGCGTTGGGAATTCGATTAGAGTTCGCGGAGAGGCTGTGAATTTATTCGCCGGCGGCGAAAGTACGTCGTCGTTTGCTCCGCAAACGAACGCTTAAGGGAACGATC